>DASXIG010000260.1:0-5150 GCA_036498105.1 Xanthobacteraceae bacterium
AGCGAAGCGAAAGCGACGGACGGACAGATCGAAGCGCTCGCGCTTGCCGCCCGAAGGATCGGCGACGTGGTCAAGCTGATCCGCGATATCGCCGGGCAGACGAACCTCCTTGCGCTCAACGCCACGATCGAGGCGGCACGCGCCGGCGAGGCGGGCCGCGGCTTTGCGGTGGTCGCTTCCGAGGTCAAGTCCCTGGCGGTGCAGACCGCCAACGCCACCGAGGAGATTGTCGCACAGATTCTCGCGGTGCAGTCCTCGACGGCGGAAGCGGTGGAAACCATTCGCCGCATTGCGGACCGCATGGGCGAGATCAACAAATATACGTCCGCGGTTGCAGCCTCCATCGAGCAGCAGAGTGCTGCGACTGGTCAGATCTCCTCCAACGTGGCCCATGCCGCCGAGGAAACCAACGTCGTCGGCTCGGTGCTCGGCAACGTAAGCGACGCGGCAACGCACACGCGCGCATCAGCGAGTGCCGTCCTGGACGGCTCCCAGGCGGTCGAGGCGGCCGTTTCCGAGCTGCGCGGCGAGGTCGAGGATTTCCTGAGGAAGGTGGTGGCCTGACCGGAGGACAGACGACAGAGGACGGACGACGGATTCCTCTGTCCTCTGTCCTCTGTCCTCTGTCCTCTGTCCTCTGTCATCCGTCGTCCGTCGTTCGTCGTCCGATCGCTGCCTGCGCCGCTGCAAGCCGCGCGATCGGCACACGAAACGGCGAGCACGAGACGTAGTCGAGCCCGATCGTGTGACAGAACGCGACCGACGGCGGGTCGCCGCCATGCTCCCCGCAAATCCCGACCTTGAGCTTCCTGCGGGCGGCCCGGCCGCGTTCCACCCCGATGCGCATGAGCTCGCCGACTCCCTCCTGGTCGAGGGAGACAAACGGGTCGGCCGGCAGAATCGCGCGTGCCATGTAGGTGCCGAGGAAGCTTGCCGCATCATCGCGGCTGATGCCGTAAGTGGTTTGCGTCAAATCGTTGGTGCCGAATGAAAAGAACTCGGCACTTTTGGCAATCTCTCCGGCGCGCAATGACGCGCGCGGCAGCTCGATCATGGTGCCGACCTGGTAGTGCACCCTGGTTTCGGTCTCGAGCGCAACCGCCTGGGCCATGGCATCGATGCGCGCCTTGACGAGATCAAGCTCGACCCTGGTTGCAATCAGCGGAACCATGACCTCGGGAACGACCGGCTTGCCGGTCCGCTTTCCGGCTGCCACGGCGGCCTCGAAGATCGCGCGCGCTTGCATCTCGGCGATCTCGGGATAAGCGATCGCCAGCCGGCATCCTCGGAATCCGAGCATCGGGTTGAATTCGGCGAGGCCGCGGGCGCGATCCGCAAGCTTCTTGGGATCGGCGTTCATGGCGGCAGCGACTTCGGCGATCTCGTCCTCGGTATGGGGCAGGAATTCGTGCAAAGGCGGGTCGAGAAGCCGGATCGTCACCGGCAGACCCTGCATGATCTCAAACAGCTCGGTGAAGTCCGCGCGCTGCATGGGCAGAAGCTTGTCGAGTGCGGCGCGCCGGGACTGCTCATCGTCCGCAAGAATCATCTCGCGCATGACGCGGATGCGGCCTTCTTCGAAGAACATGTGCTCGGTGCGGCAAAGCCCGATCCCTTCGGCGCCGAATTTCAGCGCAATCCTGGCGTCGTTTGGAGTGTCCGCATTGGCGCGCACGCCGAGCTTGCGCAGCTCATCGGCCCAACCCATCAGGATCGCGAACTCGCCCGACAGTTCCGGCTCGATCATCGGCACGCGACCGGCGAGAACCTGGCCGGTGGAGCCGTCGATTGTGATCACGTCACCCTGCCGGAACGTGCGCCCGGCAACGCTCACGGTTCCCGCGGCATAGTCGACGCGGAGGGAACCCGCACCCGAGACGCAAGGCTTGCCCATGCCTCGCGCAACCACCGCGGCATGCGATGTCATACCACCGCGCGTGGTGAGAATGCCTTCCGCGGCATGCATGCCGTGGATATCCTCGGGCGAGGTCTCCACCCGCACGAGAACGACCTTCCTGTCCTTGGCCTTGAGGGCCTCGGCTTCGTCGGCCGACAGCACGATCTCTCCGGAGGCCGCACCCGGAGACGCCGGGAGTCCGGTGGCGATCACCTGCCGTTCCGCGTTGGGATCGATGGTGGGGTGCAGGAGCTGATCGAGCGACAACGGCTCGATCCGGGTCACCGCCTCCTTGCGTGCGATCAGGCCTTCATTAGCGAGATCGACCGCAATTTTCAGTGCGGCTTTGGCAGTGCGCTTGCCCGCGCGCGTCTGCAGCATCCAGAGCTTGCCCTGCTCGACCGTGAACTCGAGGTCCTGCATGTCGCGATAATGCCGCTCGAGGAGACCGTAGATGCGGGTGAGCTCCTTGAAGGTCGCGGGCAGCGCGGTTTCCATGGCGGGCTTGTTGGACCCCGCCTCCTGCCGCGCGACCTCCGTGATTTCCTGCGGGGTGCGAATTCCGGCCACCACGTCCTCGCCCTGCGCATTGATCAGGAACTCGCCATAGAGCCGCTTCTCGCCGGTCGAAGGATTGCGCGTGAACGCTACCCCCGTTGCGGAGGTCTCGCCCATGTTGCCGAACACCATGGCTTGGACATTCACCGCCGTGCCCCAGCTTTCGGGGATATTGTGTAAACGCCGATACGTGATCGCGCGCTGGTTCATCCATGAACCGAACACGGCGCCGATCGCCCCCCAGAGCTGCGCGTGCGGATCCTGCGGGAACGGCTCGCCGTTCTCCTCTGCCATCCGCTGCTTGTAGCGGTGCACGAGCGCGACCCAGTCCTCCGCCGCAAGCTCGGTATCGAGCGTGTGGCCGTGGCGGTCCTTATACTCGTCCAGGAGCTCCTCGAAATGGTGGTGACCCACGCCCAGCACGACGTCGGAGTACATGGTGATGAACCGGCGATAGGAATCGTACGCGAAGCGCTTGTCCTGGGAATTCCTTGCCAGCGCCTCCACCGTCTGATCGTTGAGGCCCAGATTGAGCACCGTGTCCATCATCCCGGGCATGGACGCGCGGGCGCCTGAGCGCACCGATACCAGGAGCGGGTTCTCCGTATCGCCGAATTTTTTGCCGACCAGGCGGCCGACCCGATCGAGAGCGGCGGCGACCTCTTCCTTCAGGCCCGGAGGATAGGTCTTTCCATTCTCATAATAATAGGTGCAGACCGCGGTCGTGATGGTGAACCCGGGCGGCACCGGCAGCCCGAGATTGGCCATTTCGGCGAGCCCCGCACCCTTGCCGCCGAGAAGGTCGCGCATGTCGGCGCGACCTTCGGCCGATCCGTTGCCGAAGCTGTAGACCCATTTCGTTTTCGCCGCGCGCTGTGCGCGGCTGCGATTGGGTGATGCCACGGGCCGCGCGATTGTTCCGGTCCTTCCGGTCTTGCCGACTTTGGCGGGCGCTGACCGGACGGACTTCTTTGCTGGCGGCTTGCGCTGCGATCTCGATTTCAGCATGGACCCTCAGTGAACGAAGTGATGAATCGCGTTGAGCCCCATGATCCCGACCAAAATCAGATAAATGGCGACGATATAATTCAACAATCGCGGCATGATCAGGATGAGAATCCCGGCAAGCAGCGCAATCAACGGACTGACATGGGCAGCTGTGATGGTCATGAGAATCTCCTAGGGGCAAACAGCACAATAATGACTGCATGCGCGCCCGGTTCCAAGGGGGTTGATTACCACCTCACCCCTCAATGCGCGAAAAGTCTGCGACGGCGCGCGTGGCCTGCCGGATTTCGTTGAGCAGCTTCAATCTGTTCTCGCGCAAAGCCTGCTTGTCCACACCTTCACTGACGTTGACGGTGACCTTGTCGAAGAACGCATCGACATGCGGGCGAAGGCCCGCCATGCTGCGCATCGCAGCCTCGAAATCCTCGCGCGCGATAGCGCCTGCCGCCTCGGCCTTGGTGGCCGCGATCGCATCTGACAGCGCTCGCTCTTCGGGCTGCCGGTACAGTGAAGGATCGGGCGGCTCGACATATTCGCGCGCGTCTTTCTTTTCCTCGATCCGGATGATGTTGGTCGCGCGCCGATAACCGGCGAGGAGATTCTTCCCGTCATCGGTATCGAGAAATTTTCCCAATGCCTCGATCCGCCGGACCATGAGGAAGATGTCGTCCTGCCGTAGGAGCGCAAACACCGCGTCTACCAGATCGTGCCTAGCGCCTTGCTCGCGCAACTGAACCTTCAGACGATCCGCAAAAAAAGCGAGAAGATCGGGAACGAGCGCCTCCCAGCGGGTCCCTACGGCGACGGAACGAGCCTGCAAGGCCCAGGCTTCGCGGATCGGTCCGGAGAGCGGCAGGCGCAATCCGTTCGCGAGGATCAACCTGATCGCACCCAGAGCGGCTCGCCGCAGCGCGTAGGGGTCCTTCGATCCCGTCGGCTTCTCGCCGATCGCCCAGAAGCCAACCAGAATGTCGAGCTTGTCGGCGAGCCCAACGGCAACCGAGACCGGATCGGCGGGAACAAGATCGTCGGGACCTCTCGGCTTGTAATGATCCTCGCAGGCATGCGCGACCGCCTCATCCTCCCCCTGAGCCTGCGCGTAGTACTTACCCATCAGCCCTTGCAGCTCGGGAAACTCGCCGACCACTTCCGTCAGCAGGTCCGCCTTGCAGAGCCTCGCCGCACGCTCGGCCTTATGCACGTCAGCATCGATCGCGCGCGCGATGTGACCCGCAAGCGCCTCGAGCCGCCCAATGCGCTCGGCCTGGGTGCCGAGCTGCTCGTGAAATATGACCTGCTGGAATTTCGGCAGCCGGTCCTCGAGCCTGATCGCAAGGTCAGTCTCGTAGAAGAATTTCGTGTCCGAGAGCCGCGCCCGGATCACACGTTCGTTGCCCGAGACAATCGCTCCACCGCCGTCGCGCGCTTCGATATTGGCCACAAGGATGAACTTGCTCACCAGATCCGCCGTGCGCGGATCGCGCAGCACAAAACATTTCTGGTTGTTGCGGATGGTAGCCCGGATGACCTCGGGCGGGATCGCAAGGAACGCTTCGTCGAAGGCTCCCATCAGCACTACCGGCCATTCCACCAGCCCGGCCACCTCGTCCAGGAGCTCGCCGTCTTCGACGAGGTCATAGCCCTGCGCGAAGGCGAGGTTCCTGGCGTCGGCGAGAATGATCTGCTT
>DASXIG010000261.1:0-4955 GCA_036498105.1 Xanthobacteraceae bacterium
CGCCGTGCACCACCTTCCCCAAATGCAAAGGGGCGAAACGGTGCGGACAGCGGTCACCCAATGCGGCAACGCTTCCGTCCGATTTGCGGAACAGAACGACAGGCTCCTTGAGGATCGTGCGGCCGAGCACTTGCCCATCCCCGAGATCGTCGGACCACGCCGCGACATACCAGGCATTGCGCAGATAGGTTCCGCTGATCATTTTTTTCCTGCTGTCGAGAAGCTCGGCAGCGGGCTCCGTTGCACCTGTCATCGCAGCACCTCCATTGCAGGATTAGAAAACAGGGTCCCACTTTTGCGGAACATGCAGTACCATGCCGAGCCAAAGGAGTGGAGCACTCATGACCGCACCCATGCTGCCGCGCGAGCGCTGCGAGTTCTCCGCCATCGTCGACCGGCCGCCGCTCAAGTTGCCCGCCGGGGCGCGGCTCGCCTTCTGGAGCATCGTCAATTACGAGGTCTGGGACATCGGGCGTCCGATGCCGCGGCAGGTCATACCCGCGCCGACGGCAGTGTCGCTGCTTCCGGACGTGCCGCACTGGAGCTGGCACGAATATGGCATGCGCGTCGGGGCATGGCGCTTCTTCGAGCTCTATGAGCGGCTCGGCATCACGCCGACTTTAGCCCTCAATGCGCGCACCTGCGAGGACTACGTCCGCGTCGCCGAGGAGGCCAAGCGTCTCAATTGGGAGTTCATGGGTCACGCCTACGATCAAATGCCGATCCACAAGGTGGAGGACCAGGCCGGCATGATCGGCCGCTCAATGGACATCCTCGAGCGCTTCAGCGGAAAGCGTCCCCTGGGTTGGCTTGGACCGGGGCTGACCGAAACACTGGAGACGCCGGAGCTCCTCGCCGGCGCGGGAGTGAAATATATCGGCGACTGGGTTTATGATGACGAGCCGACCGTGATTACCACTGCGAAGGGGCCGCTGGTGACCTTGCCCTACACCGTCGAGATCAACGACATCACGATGATGATCGTCCAGCACCATGAGAGCGAATATCTGCTGCGGCGTGCCGTCGATCAGTTTGACCGGCTCTATGCGGAAGGCAGCAAGCGCGCGAAGGTCATGGCGCTTGCGGTCCATCCCTACATCAGCGGACAGCCCCATCGCATCAAGTATCTCGAAGCGATCTATGAGCATGCCCGCCGCTTCGAGGGCGTGCTGTACTGGACCGGGGAGCAGATTTTCGACTGGTACATGTCAGCGCGCAAGGAAGCGCGCACCGGCGCGGCGGCGTGACCTTGTACCGGCCGAGCATCACGACTTCTCGCGCTTGATCGTCGTGCTCAGGAGATTGCGCGCTGCGGCATCACGCCGTTCGATCAACGCAGTGAACTGGAGCTGGCGGACCTGACGCTCCCCCGGCGATTGCGGCCGCCCGGCCGTGATGAGGCGGTCCATCTCCTTCTGCACGGCTTCGCATTCCCGTCTCCACTCCTGATATGCAGTCGGCATGTCGCACCTCACTTTTACGCAACGTCCCACGCAGCTACTAGTTTAGTGTCCCGATTCCGGAATCCTGAACTGCCACAATAGCCTGAAATATCGACCGAATTGTAGCGCGCCGTGACCCCCTTGGGGGGCAGTTACCTGGAATGCGGCCCGCAGCAAATGGACAAAATCGCTGGACGGTCATGTTGCGGCGGCATGCCGGGCACCCCGACGTTCGTGATACATTGCGGCACCCTCCGATGCGAACTTCGGAAGCAAAGGGGTGCTGGCAAAGCTATGATTCTAGTGCCGCTTTTCGATTTGAAGTTCCTGCACGAGCTCGCGGCTGGCACTGTAGGAACTTCAAATCGGCGGCACTAGCGTGAGCGAAGCGAGCAGCACCAACTCGCCGGCGGCCGCAGCATCGCCGCGCCGGGAGCACGTCCCGCTCGCGATCCTCCACATGGTCGGTGCGACCATGATGTTCGCGGGGTCGAGCGCGGTTTCAAAATGGCTGGTCGAACGCTATCCCGTGGGGGAGGTGCTGTTCACCCGCAGCGCGGTCTCGCTGATTGTTTGCGCGGCGTTCATCCTCCCGCGCAGCGGACTGTCCGCGTTTCGCACGGGACGTTTCCACCATCACGTCCTGCGAAGCGTGTCGCAAGCCTGCTCGCAGACTTTTCTGTTGATCGCGTTCCGCATGATGCCGCTCGCGAGCGCCATTGCCATCAACTTTTCAGCGCCGCTGTTCGCCACGCTGGCATCGGCAGTGATACTAAAGGAGAAGGTGGGCTTCGCGCGCTGGACGGCCCTGCTGGTGGGATTTTTCGGCGTGCTCGTCGTCACCCATCCCGGAGCTGGCGCGTTCCAGCTCGGCGCCTTGTTCGCGCTGGGCAACGCCGTGCTTTACGGATCGGTCACGGTGGGAGTGCGCAGCATGACGTCCACGGAGTCGGCCGAGACGCTCACGCTCTATCAGCTCGCCCTCCTCACGGCGCTGTTTGCGCTGTCGCTGCCGTTGGGGTGGGTAACGCCTGATCCGCTCGCCGGCGCCTGGATTCTGTTTAACGGGACCTCCAATGCGATCGGGCAATTCTGGTGGACGCGCGCACTCTATCTCGCGCCGGCATCGGCGGTTGCTCCCTTCTATTACAGCTCGCTCATCTGGGCGAGCATTCTGGGCTTCGCCGTCTGGGGCGAGCTGCCGACTGCGGCTTTGATCGCCGGTTCCATAATCGTCGTGGGCTCGGGGCTGTTCCTGTTCTGGCATGAAAGCAATACTAATGCGGCGGTTCAGAAGTCCGCATGAGTCTTGCGGCGAGCTCGGTTGCGGGCTTCTGAACCAAAGCCACACTAGAATCGAAGGTTTGCTAGTGTCCTTCGATTCCGAAATTCGCAAATGAGCTTGCCGCACGATGCGACTATTTGCCACCTGTCCGTGGCTGCGCTCCCACATCACGCTGAGCATTAACCTCCACGACGACGACGTGGAGTAACAAAAACTCATGACCGCGGGAGCAAACACTACGCAGCGGTCGCGCGGTTTCGGGGGCGATGCCGGTGCAGTACCACTGGGTAGACTGTGAACGCGCGTTCATCGCGCGGCGATACGATCGCATTGCCAGTTGGATGGGCTTATTCGACTGGCTGTTCTGCTTCCCCTCTCATCTGCGCGAGCTTGCCGCCGAGCGGCTGGCCGTCCGCGCCGGTGCGCGCGTGCTGGAGATCGGATGCGGCACCGGCCGGAACTTTCCCGCACTGCAGGCCGCCGTCGGTCCGGGCGGCAAGATTTACGGGGTGGACCTGTCTACGGGCATGCTGGCGAAGGCACGCGCGCTCTGCCAGCGCGAGCGGTGGAGCAATGTCGAGCTGACGCATTGCGACGCGATGGAGTACATCCCACCCGAGCCCCTCGACGGCGTTCTGTTCGGGCTCTCCTACAACACCATGCCGCATCACCTCGGCGTGCTGCGCCATGCCTGGAAGCTGCTGCGGCCGGGCGGCCGCATCGTGGTTCTGGACGGCAAGCTTCCGCCCGGCCTCATGGGCCGGCTGGCTCTGCCGTTCGGGCTCTGGCTGATGAAGCGCACCATGCTGGGCAACCCCTTCATCAAGCCATGGGAGCACCTCGCCCCCCTGGCTGAGGGATTTTCCATGGAAGAGTTCGTGTTCGGCTCGTGGTATGTCTGCTGGGGCGAAAAGGCAGCGCAGCCGCACCTGCAGGCCGCACCGGAGCAGCTGCTCGCCGCCGAGTAGGCGAACTGCCTTATCTGCAACACACTGTTGTCTTCATCGTTGCAGTGTTGGCAGCGCTTGTCCGCGAGAGTGGTGCATGAAACGCCTTGTTGCGTCGCTTTGCCTGTGTTGGGCGGCCTACTGCGGCGCTCCCTCAGACACTGCGCCGCTCGCCTTCGGCATGACCCTCGAAGAGGCTGCGGTCGCGCTTGGGGTGCCTCTCGTCTACTATTCCGGAGATAACGGGTCCGAGGTCTATCTTGCCTATGGGCAGGCCGGGGTTCTCGGAGCCTACCCCGTTGCTTCCGCGCTTGCGCTCCAGTTTCGTAACGGGCGCCTGACGGGCTGGAAGAAGGATTGGCAGGTGCGCCGAAATTGAGGTGATCCCGCTCTCGCTACTTGACCTCTCGCCGGTCGCTGCCGGGTCATCCGGTGCGGTGGCGCTGCGCAACTCGCTCGATCTCGCGCGGTTGGCCGACCGCCTCGGCTACACGCGCTATTGGGTGGCCGAGCACCACAACCTTGCCTCCATTGCGAGCTCCGCGCCCGACATCATGATCGGGCAGATTGCGGCAGCAACCACGCGCATGCGGGTAGGTTCCGGTGGCGTCATGCTCCCGAACCACGCGCCGCTCATGGTGGCGGAAAGGTTCAAGGTGCTCGAAGCGCTTTTCCCCGGGCGCATCGATCTGGGGCTCGGGCGCGCGCCCGGCACCGATCCGGTGACCTCCTATGCGCTGCGGCGCCGTCAGGACGCCGCGGGCGAGGACGATTTCCTGCAGCGATTCCAGGAGCTGCTGCTGTTCGAAGACAGCGCCTTCCCCGAAGGCCACCCCTTTCGCGCGGTACACGCCATGCCGGCCGACGTGAAACTCCCGCCGGTCTGGCTCCTTGGATCGAGCGGCTACAGCGCGCAGCTGGCCGGCATGGTCGGAGCGGGGTTTTCGTTCGCGCATCATTTCTCTGATTACGATGCGGTCTCGGCCATGCTGAGCTACCGCGAGGCGTTCAAACCCTCTGCATGGCGGCAGACCCCCTACGCCATTCTCGCCTGCGCGGCGGTATGTGCCGACAGCGAGCGGGAAGCGCAGCGCCTTGCTTCCACCATCGACCTTAATTTTGTCCGCCGGCGGCGCGGAGAATATCTTCCGCTCGCGAGCCCGGAGGAGGCGGAAGCCTTTCCCTATTCCGCCGCGGAGCGGGCGCTGATCGCGCGCAATCGCGCGCGCCTTTTTGTCGGCACCAAAGCCGCCATGCTCGCGCAGCTCGAACCCATGATCG
>DASXIG010000262.1:0-26182 GCA_036498105.1 Xanthobacteraceae bacterium
GCTCTTCCTTGTTCTTTACGTCACGCTGATCATCTTCTTTGCCTTCTTCTATACGGCAATCGTGTTCAATCCGACAGAAACCGCCGACAACCTCAAGAAGCATGGCGGCTTTATTCCCGGCATTCGCCCGGGGGAGCGCACGGCGGAGTACATCGACTACGTGCTCTCGCGTATTACCGTCATCGGTGCGGCTTACCTCGCCATTGTCTGCATTCTGCCGGAGATCCTGATCTCCTATGCCTCCGTGCCATTTTATTTCGGGGGCACCTCGCTCTTGATCGTCGTGAGCGTTACAATGGATACCGTGGCGCAGATCCAGGGCTATCTGCTGGCTCATCAGTACGAAGGGCTGATCAAGCGTTCGAAGCTGCGGGGGCGGCGTAGATGAGGTTGATACTGCTTGGCCCACCTGGGGCCGGCAAAGGGACGCAAGCAAAGCACCTAGCGGCGAAGCATGGTCTCGTGCAGCTGTCGACCGGGGACATGTTGCGCGCCGCGGTTAAGGCCGGCACCCCGGTCGGGTTGCGAGCCAAGGATATCATGGCGCGTGGCGAGCTCGTGCCGGACAATCTCGTGGTGGCAATTGTAGCGGCACGGATCGAGGAGCCGGACGCGCGCAAGGGCTTCATTTTGGACGGTTTTCCTCGAACCGTGCCGCAGGCGCACGCGCTCGATCGCATGCTCAAGGAGAAGGGCCTCAAGCTCGATGCCGTAATCGAGCTTAAGGTGGATCCGGACATTCTGCTCAGACGCATCGAGAAGCGTATTGCCGAAACAGCGGCCCGGGGGGAGGCGTTGCGTGCGGACGATGATCCAGACGTTCTCCGTCGGCGGCTTAGCGCCTACCGCGAGTATACCGCTCCGCTTGTTGCATATTATGGGTTGCAAAGCGTCCTGCGGCAGGTCGACGGCATGGCCCCTGTCCCGCAGGTTGTCGCCGCCATAGAAAAAGTTGTGGACGGCGCCGCCACAAGTGTTTCGAATCGCTTAGCATCGCCGGGCGCGAAGCGGCCCAGGCAAGGCGTGCCGACGGTCCCTGCTACGCCCGCCGAGCAACCGACGGCGCGCACGCGCAGGCCGAATTCGCCGGCTGCCCAAAAGCCCGCCGCCAAAGCTCTGAAAAACCCTGGAAAAAGACCCTCCGCGGGGGGCGGCAGGCGCAAGGCCATTTCGCGTAAAAGTACGCGCCAGCGAAGGTTGACGAAACGCACCTAAATCCCTTAATAAGCACCATCCAAAGCGAGCGGCCGATCGATACCGGGCCCCGGGGAACGGGGAAGGGTGTCGCGTTATTGCTTGCGCTTGTTCGTGAGTGAAGCGATCGCCGGCGATCCCTGGATTACGCTTGGCAAGAAGGAGTGCAGGACTTGGCTCGCATCGCAGGAGTGAATATACCGACTAACAAGCGCGTCGTCATCGCATTGCAGTACATCCATGGGATCGGGCCAAAAAAGGCTGGCGAAATCATGGAGAAGGTTGGGATTCCTGGCGCCCGGCGCGTATCACAGCTGACTGACCAGGAGGTCCTGCAGATTCGCGAAGTAATCGATCGTGACTATATGGTCGAGGGCGATCTGCGGCGCGAGGTCGCGATGAATATCAAGCGCCTGATGGACCTCGGATGCTACCGTGGCTTGCGCCATCGTCGTGGTCTGCCCGTACGCGGGCAGCGCACCCATACCAATGCGCGCACGCGCAAGGGTCCCGCCAAGCCCATCGCGGGCAAGAAGAAGTAAGTGCCTGGAACTCGAATGCCGCATGCAGCCGGCTAGCTTCGCTGCTTCAGGGTAGTCAGTGGTTTGAGCCCGCGGCTGAAGATGCCGCGCCCTTAGAGGACAAAGCATGGGGAAAGAACCCACCCGCGTCCGTAAACGCGAACGCAAGAACATCGCTTCCGGAGTCGCGCATGTGAACGCGACCTTCAACAACACCATGATCACCATCACGGACGCACAGGGAAATACCATCGCATGGTCGTCGGCCGGCACGATGGGGTTCAAGGGGTCGCGGAAGTCGACGCCCTATGCCGCGCAGGTGGCGGCGGAGGACGCAGCCAAGAAGGCCCAGGAGCACGGCATGCGCACCCTCGAAGTCGAGGTGGCGGGGCCAGGCTCGGGCCGTGAATCGGCCCTGCGCTCGCTCCAGTCCGCCGGCTTCACGATTACGTCCATCCGCGACGTCACGCCGATCCCCCACAACGGCTGCCGTCCACGCAAGAGGCGCAGAGTATGACAGACGACATCCTCACTGGGCGGGCCTCCGAACCGTCCGCCGGTTTTCGAAATTTCCATGGTGCGGAGTGGGAGGCCCGGCCCGCTGCCCCGCCGCGCAATCTTATGGGTGCCAACGTGACGATTCAGAAGAACTGGCAGGAACTGATCCGACCGAGCAAGTTGCAGGTGCAGCCGGGTGGCGATCCCAAGCGTGAAGCGATTCTCGTTGCAGAGCCGCTCGAGCGCGGTTTTGGCGTAACGCTCGGCAACGCGCTCCGCCGGATCCTGCTGTCCTCGCTGCAAGGGGCGGCGGTGCAGTCGGTGCACATCGACGGCGTCCTGCACGAGTTCTCCTCGATCCCGGGCGTGCGCGAGGATGTGACCGACATCGTGCTGAACATCAAGGACATCGCCATCAGGATGCAGGCCGACGGGCCCAAGCGCATGGTGGTGAAGAAGCAGGGGCCCGGCGCCGTCACTGCCGGTGACATCCAGACAGTCGGCGACATCGTCGTGCTCAACCCGGATCTCGTTCTGTGCACCCTGGATGAGGGGGCAGAGATCCGCATGGAATTCACCGTGAACACCGGTAAGGGCTATGTTCCCACCGAGCGCAACCGGCCCGAAGACGCGCCGATCGGGCTCATTCCGGTAGACAGCCTGTACTCGCCGGTTCGCAAGGTCTCCTATCGCGTCGAGAACACGCGCGAGGGCCAGATTCTCGACTACGACAAGCTGACCATGCAGATCGAGACGAATGGCGCGCTCAGTCCCGACGATGCGGTGGCTTACGCCGCGCGCATCCTGCAGGATCAGCTCAATGTGTTCGTGAACTTCGAGGAGCCACGCAAGGAGATCGTATCCGAGGCCATTCCAGATCTTGCCTTCAATCCGGCCTTCCTGAAGAAAGTCGACGAGCTTGAGCTCTCCGTGCGCTCGGCCAACTGCCTGAAGAACGACAACATCGTTTACATCGGTGATCTCGTTCAGAAGAGCGAAGCCGAGATGCTGCGCACCCCGAACTTCGGGCGTAAGTCGCTCAACGAGATCAAGGAAGTGCTGGCCCAGATGGGTCTGCATCTCGGCATGGAAGTGCCGGGCTGGCCGCCGGACAACATCGACGAACTCGCCAAGCGTTTCGAGGATCACAATTACTGATGCCACTGATCAGGTATCAGAAATCAGGTATCAGCCATCTGGTAGCTGAGAGCTGGTCCCCGACGACTGATACCCGACAACTGATGCCTGGTACCTGAATGCGCCACGCCAACGCCCATCGCAAGCTCAATCGGAAGCCCGAGCACCGCCGCGCCATGTTCGCCAACATGGCCGCGGCTCTGATCAAGCATGAGCAGATCGTAACCACGCTGCCGAAAGCGAAGGACCTCCGTCCGATCGTGGAGAAGCTGATTACGCTCGGCAAGCGCGGTGACCTGCACGCGCGGCGTCAGGCCATTGCGCAGCTTCGCGATGTTCCTATGGTGAAAAAGCTCTTCGATGTGCTGGGGCCGCGCTATAAGGGGCGCAACGGGGGTTACACCCGGGTGCTGAAGGCGGGGTTTCGCTACGGCGATTCAGCCCCCGTGGGGGTGATCGAGTTCGTCGATCGCGACACAGCCGCCAAGGGGCTGGACTCCGGTCCCGGAGCCGAAAACAAGCCCGACGCAGAGGCGTCCGCCCCGGTGTAGCGTTAGCCGCCTTCAGTCTGAGCTGCACTGATCGATTGTCTATTCAGGCGGCGCTCAGCGCATCAGCGCGGCCCGGCAAGCAGCACTTCCTGAACTTCCTGCCGCTGCCGCATGGGCATGGATCGTTGCGCCCGATGCCCTTGTACGGATTGAAGGCGAAGGCCGGTCCCACGTGATGCTTCGGTTCCCCCGAGGGCAGGTGGTGCGTCGGTTTGTTGTGGGCCGCAAGCTCGGGGGATCTGGTTGAAAGCAGGCCCAGCTCGAAAGCTCCCGAATCAATTGCGCGCATGAGTCTCGACAGGCGGGCAGCGGAATGCAACGCCTGCAAGATCCACAGTTTGTGGATGATACGAAGCGCGACGCGCTGTGCAGCTGCCGGACCGTCTTGCTCGATATAAAAACGCACCGCGGCGAGATCGTCGATTGCTTCCGGCGACAGAGCAGGCACGGGCATTCCCGCGCCTGGCCGGCACCCTTCAATTGCCCCATCAGCGCGCGTATATCTGGGCATCCAGAAACCCGGGATTGCACATGACTTGTTACCTCAAGGCAGTTGCCGTCGTGGTTCTGCTCGGCCTCACCGCGGCTCCGCTCGGGGCGCTCGCCCAGGAACGCCGCGTGCCCTCCTCGCCCAATGAGGTGCGCCTGTCGTATGCACCCGTGGTGCAGCGCGTGGCCTCGGCCGTGGTCAACGTCTATGCGGCCAAGACAGTGAGCGTGCGCAATCCGCTGTTCGATGATCCTATCTTCCGGCGGTTCTTCGGGACGCCCGGCGGCGGCGAGCAGGTGCAGCGCTCGCTCGGTTCGGGCGTTCTGATCGATCCCTCCGGCCTGGTCGTCACCAACAATCACGTCATCGAAGGCGCCGATCAGGTCAAGGTCTCGCTCGCGGACAAGCGGGAATTCGAGGCCGAGATGGTACTCAAGGACGGGCGTTCCGATCTCGCGGTGCTTCGGATCAAGGCGCGCAACGAGCGCTTTCCCGCGCTTGAATTTTCCGATTCCGACGCGCTGGAGGTGGGGGACATCGTGCTCGCCATAGGCAACCCGTTCGCCGTCGGGCAGACCGTCACGCACGGCATCGTGTCCGCCGTCGCGCGCACCCAGGTCGGCATCACCGACTATCAGTTTTTCATCCAGACCGATGCCGCCATCAATCCGGGAAACTCCGGCGGCGCGCTGGTCGATATGACCGGCCGCCTCGTCGGCATCAATACGGCGATCTTCTCGCGCTCCGGCGGCTCGCAGGGCATCGGCTTTGCCATCCCGGCCAACATGGTCAGGGTTGTCGTCGCTTCCGCCAAGAGCGGCGGATCGACCGTAAAGCGGCCGTGGCTGGGCGCCCGCTTGCAGGCGGTCACCCCGGAAATTGCCGAGAGCCTCGGGCTCAAGCGCCCGAGCGGCGCGCTGGTTGCGAGCGTCACTCCCACGGGCCCGGCCGGGCGAGCCGGCCTCAGATCGAGCGACCTGATCGTGAGCATCGATGGGCAGGCGATTGATGATCCCAACGCCTTCGAGTACCGGTTCGCTACCAAGCCCATCGGCGGCAGCGCGCGGCTTGGGCTCATGCGCGGGGGGAGGGAGCTCGCGCTCAACGTTGCGCTCGAGGTCCCGCCCGACACGCCCCATGACGAGCTGGTCATTGCTTCCCCGTCGCCCTTCCAGGGCGCCAAGGTTTCCAATCTCTCGCCGGCGCTCGCCGATGACCTTCGTCTGGACCCGGGAGCGGAGGGCGTAGTGATCGTCGAAATTGCCAATGGCTCGCCGGCGCAAAGCCTCTTCCAGCGCGGCGATCTGGTGCTGGCGGTGAACAACACCAAGATCGCCAAGACGCGGGACCTCGAGCGGGCGGCTGGGCAGCGCAACCGGCTCTGGCGCATCACAATCCGCCGCGGCGGGCAGGAGACGACCATCGAGTTGTGGGGATGAAAGCGCGTGCCGGACGTGGGGGGCCTAACCTCTTCGCGGCGGCAGAGCTTGAACACGATGCGCCGCGGCCGCTGGCCGACAAGCTGCGGCCGCGCAACCTCGCGGAGGTCGTGGGCCAGGAGCACCTGCTTGGCCCTGATGGGGCGCTCACGCGGCTCCTCGCTTCGCGCACCTTGGGCTCGCTGATCTTCTGGGGGCCTCCCGGCACCGGCAAGACCACCGTCGCGCGGCTCCTGGCGCACGCCACAGAACTGCATTTCGAGCAGATCTCGGCGATCTTCTCCGGCGTCGCTGATCTCAAGAAGGTATTCGAGGCCGCGCGCGAGCGGCGCGAGATCGGGCGCGGCACGCTGCTCTTCGTCGACGAGATCCATCGCTTCAATCGCGCGCAGCAGGATTCCTTCCTGCCCGTGATGGAGGACGGAACCATCGTGCTGGTCGGCGCCACCACCGAGAATCCCTCCTTCGAGCTGATCGCGCCGCTCCTGTCGCGCGCCCGCGTGCTGGTGTTCAAGCCGCTCGATGCCGCTGCGCTCGACGCCTTGCTCGGCCGCACCGAATCGATCGAGCAAAAATCCCTTCCGCTCAATGCCGATGCGCGCCAATCCCTCATCCGCATGGCCGACGGGGACGGCCGGGCGGCGCTCACGCTCGCCGAGGAGGTCTGGCGCGCGGCGCGGGCGGGAGAGATCCTCGATGCCGCGAAGCTGCAGGACGTAGTGCAGCGGCGCGCGCCGATCTACGACAAGCAGCAGGACGGCCACTACAACCTGATCAGCGCGCTCCACAAGTCGGTCCGCGGCTCCGATCCGGACGCCGCGCTCTACTATCTCTGCCGCATGCTCGATGCCGGCGAGGACCCGCTCTACATCGCGCGGCGCGTGGTGCGCATGGCGATGGAGGATATAGGCCTTGCTGATCCGCAGGCGCTCGTTGTCTGCAACGCAGCCAAGGATGCGTATGATTTTCTTGGCTCACCCGAAGGCGAGCTCGCCATCGCGCAAGCCGTGATCTACGTCGCGACCGCGCCCAAATCGAATGCCGCCTACGTCGCGTACCAATCGGCCATGCGTACGGCCAAGGAGGCAGGCTCGCTGCTGCCCCCGAAGCACATTCTCAACGCGCCGACCGGGCTGATGCGCGCGCAGGGTTATGGCAAGGATTATCACTACGACCACGACGCGCCTGATGCCTTTTCCGGCCAGGACTATTTCCCGGAGCAACTCGGGCGGCAGCAATTCTATGACCCGCCCACCCGCGGATTCGAGCGCGAGATCAGGGCCCGGCTCGCATACTGGGAAAAGCTGCGCAAGGAGCGAGGCAAGTGACGGTCCGACAAAACGTCAAATCTGCACGCGCCGTGCCCACGCGGCACGATAATGCTGCACCGCGCGCCCGTGGGCACGGCGCGCGAGCTGTTGCCGACGCGGAGAATGACAGGGGCGCGCCTTTGCCCACCCTACGCACTCCCGCCCACGGCCAGGGTACCCCTACTGGAGTTCAGACCGTCACCGTCACCGCCGACGAAGGCGGCATGCGGGTCGACCGTTTTCTGGAAGCCCGCTTCCCCGGGCTGTCGTTCTCGCACATCCAGCGGATTATTCGAAAGGGCGAGCTGCGGGTGAACGGCAGGCGCGCGCAGCCCAAACAGAGATTAGAGAGCGGGCAGGCGGTACGCATCCCGCCCTTGCGCCTCGATCAGACCGCGCCGACGACAGCAGCAACCGCAGCCGACGCCAAGACACGAGACTTCCTTCGATCCATCACGCTCTACGAGGACCCCGACGTGCTGGTGCTCGACAAGCCCATGGGGCTTGCCGTGCAGGGCGGGTCGGGAACGACACGCCATCTCGACGGCATGCTCGAGGCTTTGCGCGACGCGAAGGGTCAGCGCCCGCGCCTGGTGCATCGCCTCGACAAGGACACCGCCGGTTGCCTGCTGGTCGCCAAGACGCGCTTTGCCGCTTCCGCGCTGGCCAAGACCTTTCGTTCCCGCTCGGCGCGAAAGGTCTATTGGGCGCTGGTCGCGGGCATTCCCAAGCCGCGGCAAGGGCGCATCTCGACCTTTCTCGCCAAGGAGGAGCGCGAGGACGAATCCTTCATGCGCATTGCCCGGCATGGGGAAGAGGGCGCAAGCCACGCAGTGACTTATTACGCCGTGGTCGACACGGCTGGGCGGCAGCTCGCCTGGGTCTCGCTCAAGCCGGTGACGGGCCGCACCCACCAATTGCGCGCACACATGGCCCATATCGGCCATCCGATCGTGGGCGATCCGAAATATTTCAGCAAGGAGAACTGGGAGCTTCCGGGCGGCATGCAGAACCGGCTGCATCTCCTTGCCCGCCGCATCGTGGTGCCGCATCCCCGCGGCGGCACGATCGACATCACCGCGCCGCTGCCCCCGCACATGCGCCAGTCCTGGAACCTGCTCGGCCTCGACGCCACCCGCTACGATCCCATCGTCGAGGCGCCGGAGGAGTAGGGGGAGCACTACCGCAAGCTGGCGTTGATCTTGTCCAGCGTTGCCGAGCCGGGGCACAGCTCCGTTTCCGACAGGTTGTTGAGCGGCGCCGTCACCGTGTTGAAATGCCGGTGCAAATCCTCCGGCTCGGGATCGACGTAGAGCAGCCCGGTCACCACCTGTCCGATCTCGGCGTGGCGCTGCAGGAAGGTCATGGCGCCGACGCGGTCGTGCGGATTGTAGTCGGCCGCGATCTTCTTGAGCACAAGCTTGGAGCCGTCGTGCTGCTCGACCACCTCGACCGCCCCGGGCTCGTAGCTCACGGTGATCGGCGCGCGGCCGGTGATGAAATCCAGCCGGTTCACGGCCTCGTTGTGCTCGCGGACATAATCGAAGCTTTTGGTCGATCCCGCATGATTGTTGAAGGCGACGCAAGGCGAGATCACGTCCAGGAAGGCCGCGCCCGCATGCTCGATCGCCGCCTTGATCAAAGGCACGAGCTGCTCCTTGTCGCCTGAGAACGAGCGCGCGACGAAGGTAGCGCCGACATTCAACGCCATCGCGGCGAGGTCCACGGCGCTGTCGGTGTTGATCAGGCCGCGCTTCGATTTCGAGCCGCGATCGGCCGTTGCGGAGAACTGGCCTTTGGTCAAGCCGTACACGCCGTTGTTCTCTACGACGTAAACCATGTTCACGCCGCGGCGCAGCGCATGCACGAACTGGCCGCTGCCGATCGAGGCGGAATCGCCGTCTCCCGAGACCCCCAGATAGATCAGATCGCGGTTGGCGAGGTTGGCGCCCGTGAGCACCGAGGGCATGCGGCCGTGCACGGAGTTGAAACCATGCGAGCTGCCGAGGAAATAGGTGGGGGTCTTGGACGAGCAGCCGATGCCGGAAAGCTTGGCCACGCGGTGCGGTTCTATGTTGAGCTCGAAGCAGGCCTCGATGATGGCGGCGGAGATGGAATCGTGCCCGCAGCCCGCGCACAAAGTCGAGATCGAGCCCTCGTCGTCGCGATGGGTGTATCCAAGCGCATTCTTCGGCAACGCCGGATGGTGAAATTTTGGCTTTGTGATGTAGGTCATGTCACGATACCACCTTGCGCAACGGCCTCACCTTCAGCGCGTCAAGGTGCTCGCCGATCGCGCGCGCGATGAAGCGAGCGGTGATGGGAGTGCCGTCGTAATGCACTATCGGCACGAGCCGGATCGGATCGATGCCGCATTCGTTGACGATCAGCGAGCGCAGCTGCGAGTCGCGGTTCTGCTCGACCACGAAAACAAAATCATGACCGGCGATGAAACTGGTCACGCTCGAATGGAAGGGAAAGGCGCGCACGCGAAGGCGGTTGAGCGGCTGGCCACGCGCCTCCATCAGCCCGATAGTTTCGTCCATCGCCGGTGACGTGGAGCCGTAATAGATCACGCCGTATTTGGTCGGCCGGGCGGAATTGGCCTGCAGCGGGCGCGGCACCAAATCTTTCGCGGTCTCGAGCTTCCGGATCAGCCGCTGCATGTTGTCGGCGTAGGCGGCGCCTTCCTCGGTATAGCGCGCATAGCGATCGCGCGATGTGCCGCGGGTGAAGAACGAACCTTTGGTTGGATGGGTGCCCGGATAGGTGCGGTAGGGAATGCCGTCGCCGTCCACGTCGAGATAACGGCCGAACTCCTTGCCCGCCTCGAGATCGGCCGCGGTCATCACCTTGCCGCGGTCGTATCTGCGGCTGTCGTCCCAGGTGAGCGGCCGGCACAGGCGATGGTTCATCCCGATGTCGAGATCGAGCATGACGAACACGGGAGTCTGCAGCCGGTCCGCCAGGTCGAAGGCATCCGCCGCAAAGTCGAACGCCTCGGCCGGATCCTCCGGAAACAGGAGCACATGCTTGGTGTCGCCATGGGAGGCGTAGGCGCACGAGATCAGATCGCACTGCTGGGTTCGCGTCGGCATGCCGGTCGAGGGGCCGGCGCGCTGCACGTCGAAGATCACCGCCGGAATCTCGGCGAAATAGGCAAGCCCCAAAAATTCCTGCATCAGGGAGATGCCGGGGCCGGAAGTTGCAGTGAAGGCGCGGGCGCCATTCCACGCCGCCCCGATCACGATCCCGATCGAGGCGAGCTCGTCCTCGGCCTGCACGATGGCGACCTTGTTCTGCTTGGTGACCGGATCGACCCGCAGGCGGCGGCAATGGCTGGTGAACGCGTCGGCGAGCGACGAGGACGGCGTGATGGGATACCAGGCGCACACGGTGGCGCCGCCGTAAACGGCACCGAGCGCCGCGGCCGAGTTGCCCTCGATGAAGATGCGATCGCCGACCGCGTTGGCGCGCTGGAGACGCAGGTCAATGGGGCAGGTGAGATTCATCAGCGCCCAGTCACGTCCGAGATTGAACGCGTGCACGTTGGCGCCGATCAGCTTCTCCTTGGATTTGAACTGCTCGCCGATGAGCTGCTCACAGACTTTGGGATCCATGTCGAGCAGCGCCGAGAGCACGCCGACGTAGATGATGTTCTTGAACAGCTGCCGCTGGCGCGGGTCGGTGTATTCGCGATTGCAGATCGCGGTCAGCGGCACGCCGATCACCGTGATGTCGTCGCGGAATTTCGACCGGGGCATCGGCTTGGTCGAGTCATAGAACAGATAACCGCCGGGCTCGATGCAGGCGACGTCACGGTCCCAGGTCTGCGGATTCATGGCAACCATGAGGTCGGTGCCCCCACGCGCGCCGAGATGGCCGGACCCGGACACGCGCACCTCGTACCAGGTGGGCAGGCCCTGGATGTTGGAGGGAAAAATGTTGCGCGGAGCGACCGGAATACCCATGCGCAGGATTGCGCGCGCGAACAGCTCGTTCGCGCTCGCAGAGCCCGAGCCGTTGACGTTCGCGAAACGGACGACGAAATTGTTTACGCTGCTGATCGGGCTGCTACTCGGCATAGGTCATCCGGGTGCGTCATGTCGATGAGATATTTCCTCATGTCCCAGGCGCCGGTCGGACAGCGCTCGGCGCATAGCCCGCAGTGCAGGCAGACGTCCTCGTCCTTCACCATGACCCGACCGGTTTTGAGATCGTTGGCGACGTAGAGGTCCTGCGTCAGATTCTTGGCCGGCGCCTCTAGGCGCGTGCGCAGATCGGCTTCCTCCCCGTTCTCGGTAAACGTGATGCAGTCCATCGGGCAGATGTCCACGCAGGCATCGCATTCGATGCAAAGCGAGGAGGTGAACACCGTCTGCACGTCGCAATTGAGGCAGCGATAGGCCTCCTTCAGAGCGAGCTCGGGGTCATAACCGAGCTCGACCTCCGCCTTGATGTCGCGCAACGCCACCACCTTGTCGCGCAGCGGCACCCGATAGCGCCGGTCGGGGGCGATATCATTGTCGTAGCTCCACTCGTGGATTCCCATCTTCTGGCTGATGATCTCCACCATCGGCGTGGGCCGGTCATTGATATCCAGCCCGGAGCACAATTTGTCGATGGAGAGCGCCGCGTCATGACCGTGCGCAACCGCCCAGATGATGTTCTTTGGTCCGAACGCCGCATCGCCGCCGAAGAAAACTTTCGAGTGCGTCGACGCCATGGTCTTGGGATCGACCTTCGGCATGTCCCAGCGGTCGAACTCGATCCCGATGTCGCGCTCGATCCACGGGAATGCATTTTCCTGCCCCACGGCGACGAGCACGTCGTCGCACGCCAAATGCTCATCCGGCTCGCCGGTGTGAACGAGCTTGCGGCGGCCCTTGGCGTCGTATTCGGCCTTGACCTTCTCGAACAGCACGCCGGTCAGCCGGCCGTTCTCATGGGTGAACTCTTTCGGCACGAGATAATTGAGGATGGGGATGTCCTCGTGCATGGCGTCTTCCTTCTCCCACGGAGACGCCTTCATCTCCTCGAAGCCGGAGCGCACGATCACCTTGACCTCGTGGCCGCCGAGCCGGCGCGAAGAGCGGCAGCAGTCCATGGCGGTGTTGCCGCCGCCGAGCACGATCACGCGCTTGCCGATCTTGTCGATGTGCCCGAAGGAGACCGATGAGAGCCAGTCGATTCCGATGTGGATGTTGGCTGCGGCTTCCTTGCGCCCCGGGATGTCGAGGTCGCGACCGCGCGGCGCGCCCGAGCCCACGAAGATCGCATCCCAATTGTCCGCGAGCAGGGCTTTGAGGCTGTCGATACGCACGCCCCCGCGAAACTCAACCCCGAGATGGAGGATGTAGTCGCATTCCTCGTCGATGATGGACTCCGGCAAGCGGAAGCGCGGAATCTGCGTGCGGATCATGCCGCCCGCTTTGGGATCCTGATCGAAGACGACGCAGTGATATCCAAGCGGCGCCAGGTCGCGCGCCACCGTCAGCGATGCCGGTCCGCAGCCCACTAGTGCTATGCGCTTGCCGTTGCGCACCGCAGCTGGACCGGGCAGGCGGGTACGGATGTCGTCCTTGAAGTCCGCCGCAACGCGCTTGAGGCGGCAGATCGCAACCGGCTCCTTTTCCACGCGACCGCGCCGGCAAGCCGGCTCGCAGGGCCGGTCACAGGTACGACCGAGAATTCCGGGAAACACATTGGATTTCCAATTGACCATATAGGCGTCGCTGTAACGACCAGCGGCGATCAATCGGATGTATTCGGGAACCGGAGTGTGGGCCGGGCAGGCCCATTGGCAATCCACGACCTTGTGGAAGTAGTCGGGTGCCGAAATGTCGGTAGTTTTCATCTACTCCTCTGCACGCACCCAGCCGCGGCTCCCTTGGTTGTTCTGCGCCGCCCGGCGTCGGGCTATACCGCCCGCCTGTGGCAGCACTGGGATGCCGCCTCCGAATCCCGTCCGGATACTAGTGGACCCGACCTCGGAATTCCACCCAATACAACAGGTTTTGACCTTTTGTGGTTTCACGGGGGGCTTCATACCTCCGTGCAATCAGTCGGGCAGGGGAGGGCGAAGGTCCTCCCGCTTCGAGGTTGCACGCTCCCTGCCTGCTCCCCACGTTGGCAGCTATGCGCGAATTGCACGACCGGATCCCCTCTGCCGAAGCGGTCGATCCTACCGAATCCGCGCGGCGTGCCATGCGGCCTCAATTGGCCCGGCGTTTTTATAAGAAAGCAGAGGTCGATAGCGCCGAGGACCAGTTCCGGCTGACGCTGGATTCTAACCCGGTCAGGACGCCCGCGCGCAATGTGCTCGCTATGCCCGTGCGCGCCTTGGCGGAAGCCCTCGCAGGGGAGTGGGAAGCCCAGCAAGAATGGATCAATCCTGCCAAAATGCCTCTCACGCGGCTCGCGAACAGCATCATCGACGGCGTTTCCGCGGCGCGCCCGGAAGTCACGGGCGAAGTGGAGCAATATCTCGGGTCTGACCTCGTATTTTACCGCGCTGATCACCCGCAGGCTCTGGTCGAAAGGCAGGCTGCGGCCTGGGATCCCGTCCTAGACTGGGCTGATCGGGCATTGGGGGCGCGTTTTATGCTGGGAAGAGGAATGATCCATGTACCGCAGGCCCCGCAGGCGATAGCGGCCGCTGCCCGGGCGATACCGTCCGACCCCTGGCGACTGGGGGCGGTGCACGCGATCACGACGCTCACGGGGTCGGCCCTTATCGCGCTCGCGGTCGCGAATGGTGCCCTTGCGCCCGCGGCCGCCTGGACGGCCGCCCATGTGGACGAGGACTGGAACCTGGAACTCTGGGGCCACGATGACCTTGCGCTAGAGCGCCGCACCGCCCGCTTTGCCGAAATGGAGGCCGCGGCCTCCATGCTTTCGCTTGTTGGACAGCCGGTGTTCACCGCAGCTTCCAAAAACGCGAGTGCACATCGAGGTATAAACGTGTAAGTTGTGATCCCAAGGCAACGGACATTTACCGGGGCGCTGCGCGGCGCCGCGATCGTCATTTCTTCTTCAGGTTGCCGTAGGCAACGATTGTGTTGCCCTGGACGCTGCCAAACCAGCTCAGCGCAAGCTCGTCGCCCTGCCGGGCAACCGTAATCGTGCCATCGGGGCACCGGCCACCTTTGTCCACCTGTCCCTTCGTAATGGCCTCGGTAAAGAACGCATAGGCCTTGGCCGAGCCGACACGGGTGAGTCGGCCGGTGCAGTCGAGATCCGGGTATCTCGTTTCCGCGCCCCTCGCATTGATCACGATCTCGAATTTGTACGGGGATTGGCTGCCGACCTGAATGAGTTGACCGCTCCAGCTGCCGGCGATGTTGGGGCCGTTCGGCTCCGCTGGCTTTCTGGCCTTGGATTTGCTCGCCGACCCCTCCTGGTCGTCAGGCCCGGAAGGAAATTGGGCAATTGCGGGCGCAGCGGCCACGATTGCCACAAGAATCCCCAGGACAGTCCAAGAACGCAGCGCCTTGAACATCTCGTGCTCCCCTCAAACACTCAACGCAGAGCAAAGAATCCGTAAAGTTTACCCTCAAATCTCAGTGCGTGCTATGGATTTTCCGCCGCACGCATCCGCCGGGCACGATGATGAAAGAGATCCTGGAAAAGCTCGAGCAGCGGCGCGAGAGGGCGCGCGCGGGAGGCGGCAAGACGCGCGTGGCCGCGCAGCACGAGCGGGGCAAGCTTACCGCGCGCGAGCGGCTCGATCTCCTGATGGACAAGGGTACTTTCGAGGAGTTCGACATGTTCGTCGAGCACCGCTCGGCCGAGTTCGGGATGGAGAAGAACAGGATTCCCGGCGATGGCGTGGTCACCGGCTGGGGCACGGTGAACGGGCGCACTGTATTCGCGTTTGCCAAGGATTTCACTGTCTTCGGCGGCTCGCTCTCCGAGGCGCACGCAGAGAAAATGGTCAAGATCCAGGATCTGGCGCTCAGGGCGCGCGCCCCTATCATCGGACTGTTCGACGCCGGTGGCGCCCGCATCCAGGAAGGAGTAGCCGCGCTGGGCGGATATGGAGAGGTTTTCAAACGCAATGTGCTCGCCTCCGGGGTCATCCCGCAGATTTCAGTCATCATGGGTCCTTGCGCCGGCGGGGATGTTTATTCGCCGGCGATGACCGACTTCGTCTTCATGGTCCGCGACACGAGCTACATGTTCGTCACCGGCCCGGACGTGGTGAAGACGGTCACCAACGAGCTGGTTACGGCAGAGGAGCTTGGGGGTGCCTCGGTCCATACCGCGAAATCCGGGATTGCCGATGGCGCCTACGAGAACGATCTCGAATGCCTGCTGCAGATGCGCCGGTTCCTGGACTTCCTTCCGGCCAACAATGAGGCGGGGGTGCCGGAGTGGCCGAGCTTCGACGACACCGAGCGTGAGGAGAGAGCGCTCGATACGCTGGTACCCAATAACCCCAACAAGCCCTACGACATCAAAGAACTCATTCTCGCGGTGGCTGACGAGGGCGACTTCTTCGAGCTGCAGGATGCTTTTGCCAAAAACATGGTGACGGGCTTTGGCCGCATTGCCGGGCGCACAGTTGGCTTCGTAGCGAATCAGCCCATGGTGCTCGCAGGCGTGCTCGACATCGACGCCTCACGCAAGGCGGCCCGCTTCGTGCGCTTCTGCGATGCATTCGGCATACCTATTATCACCTTCGTGGACGTCCCCGGCTTCCTGCCCGGCACGAATCAGGAATACGGCGGGCTGATCAAGCACGGTGCCAAGCTGCTCTTTGCCTACAGCCAATGCACGGTGCCGCTTGTGACCGTGATCATCCGCAAAGCCTTCGGAGGCGCATATGACGTGATGGCGTCAAAGCACATCGGCGGCGACGTGAACTACGCCTGGCCGACGGCCCAGATCGCTGTCATGGGTGCAAAGGGAGCAGTGGAAATCATATTTCGCGCCGACACCGGAGATCGAGAGAAGATCGCGGCGCGCACGCGGGAATACGAGGACCGGTTCTTGTCGCCGTTTGTCGCCGCCGAGCGTGGCTATGTTGACGACGTCATCATGCCGCGAGCGACGCGGCCGCGCATTGCCCGGGCGCTCTCGATGCTACAGGGAAAGCGCGTGGAAATGCCGTCGCGCAAACACGACAACATGCCATTGTGAATGGGCGGTGTTCAGTACGGCTCGGCCACGCGGCCCTCGTGCGATGCATCGCTCCGCGACCGATGCTCCGCGAGCTGGAGCCACGACATGGCCAGACTTAGCCAGAACGGCTTATCCCGATCATGCTCCACGGTCCGAGCCATTCGAAGGCAGTCCTCAGCATTTGTCCGATATTGTTCATTGGAACTCATGCACACACGCGCTCCCGACTACGCAAGCCGGAAGAGGCATCTTGAAACTTTGGCAATCTCATGACTCGACCGGTCGCTGGGATTCAACGTGCAGTTTTAATAGGCGACAATGGACAAAATGACAGACGAGAAAGCCTATAAGAATCAAAAGGAAATGTCAGAGCCGATCTCAGCCAAAGAAATCCGCACAATTGAGGAGGTTGTGATCCTTCACAGCTCCGATCTGCACATAGAGCATGACTACACTGCTCGACAGCATGGCGGCGACGCCACCGCCCCTCTCTCGGCCGTCCTGGAGACGGCACAGCAGCATGGGGCCGACGTGGTCGTGCTTGCGGGTGACACGTTCGACAATCATCGCGTGCGCGGCGATCTCCTGGATTGCGCTGCGCGCATTATTTCGGACGCGGCACTGCCCGTCGTGCTGCTGCCGGGCAACCACGACCCGGCGGTTGCAGATTCGGTCTATCATTCCCGCCCCTTGACCGAGAGCGCGAACCTGCACGTGCTCGGCGTCACGCACGATGAGGCAGTGCTGTTCGCGGCTCTCGACCTCGAGATCTGGGGACGTCCGCATCGCGATTACGGAGACATGATCCCGCTCGAGCGGCCGCGGGCGCGCTCGACGCGATGGCAAATCGCTCTCGCGCACGGCCACTATACGCCGATCCCCGACCGGACCACCCGGCTGCGACCGTCTTGGCTCATAGGAGACGATGAGCTTGCCGCGACCGGCGCCGATTACATCGCGCTCGGCCACTGGAACCGGCCGGCGAGGGTCGGCACCGCGGCCTATTATTCCGGCTCGCCTGAATACGCGGGCACGGTGAACGTGGTGCGCCTCTTGGCGGCGGGGAAAATTGCGGTCACGCGCGCGCGGCTCGGGAGCCGTCTTCTGATGAATCAAAGACCAGTTGCGTCTGGGTGATTATGGCTGCAAGCTTTCCGTCCCCGCGGGTGATCCGAGTCTCCAGCACGATGGTCGTTCGGCCGCGGTGCAATGGAACGCATACCGCTCGGACGGTATCGCCTGCCTGCACGGCTGCAAAGAAATTGGTCTTGCTCTCTATCGTGGCAGTGCGGCCGCCCGCTGGAAGGCTGCTGCTCGCGGTCATCGCGCCAACCGTGTCTCCCAAAGCCATGACCGCGCCTCCATGCAGCACGCCTCGACGATTGCACAGCTCCTCGTGCACCACGAGTTCCACCTCGCTGCGCTCGGGCGAGCGGTGGCGGATATTCACTCCGAGGAATTTGTTGAATGGCGCGACTTCGGCGACTTCCATGACCCTGTCCGTTGCGCTGAGTGGTTGACTGTTCCATATTGGGAAGCGAATACCCGAGCCGCATTTCCGGTACAATGTGGCATGCTTCATTCTGGGGAGAGGCCACTCGATCATGTCGGTCAATTTCGACCTGGCGGCTTTTCGGGCCACGCCGTTGTCGCTCCACCCCTTCCAATTCCTGTTGGTACCCCGATTCGTCAAGGCAGCGGCATTGGAACGTATCAATGCGGATTATCCTGCAATAACTGACCGCGGCAGCTTTCCGGCCAATCGGCTCGCTTACGGACCTGCTTTTCAGAGTCTGCTGGACGAGCTGGAAAGCCATGAATTTCGCGAAGCGTTCGAGGAGAAATTCGAAACTGGATTATCGGGGCGGCCGACCACGACCACGGTGCGTGGATGGTGTGGTCCTGGAGACGGCAAGATCCACACGGACTCTTTGAGCAAGATCATTACCGTGCTGATCTATATGAATCCGACCTGGGAGCAGCCGGGTGGGCGACTTCGCCTTTTGCGCTCCGGCGACGACCTCAACGATCTGATTGTCGAAGTGCCGCCGGCGGAAGGGACGCTGTGCGCGTTCAAACGGGCTGACAACTCGTGGCATGGTCACGAGCCTTTCGTGGGGGCGCGCAGGGTCATTCAGTTCAATTGGCTGACATCAGAGGGTAACCGGCAAATTGCAATGTTGCGGCACCATGCCTCCGCATCCGTTAAACGGATTCTCGGAATGATCCTGCCTGCTCGGCATTGAGCATCCAGAAAACTTCGATTTCATGAGAACAAAAAAACTACTCGCTTCTGGTGAACTTCCAATAGAGGAATTTCGCAAGATACTATTGATCAAATTGTCGGCGGTGGGCGACGTCATCCATACCATTCCGGTTCTGAACAAGTTGCGCCGCCGCTATCCCTCCGCGCGGATCGACTGGTTGGCCACTCCTGCCATTGCCGAGCTGCTCAGATACCATCCCGCGATCACCAATGTGGTCGAATTTGCGCGTAACGAGTGGCGACAGCCGTGGCGCTGGTCGGCGCTCGCAAGCTCCGCGCGACTTGCCGCCAAGCTCAATGCGGTCGGTTACGACCTGGTCATCGATATGCACGGGCAATTTCGCACGGCCGTGCTTGCATTTGCCACGGGAGCGCCGGTGCGCGTCGGGTTTGACCGCCCGCGCGCACAGGTATGGCAGGCCTCAGCGCGTGCATTGCCTCCAAACGCCCGAAAGCATGCATGGCGAGGCGCCCGCGAGGGATCGTGGCTGGCCTACACACATCACATGGCGCTCCCGACGCTGGATGTGCATGCCGTCGATCGGTACCTGCGTGTTGCCCCAATGCTCGGCCTGGACGCTGAGGCCGCGGATTTCTCGTTCACGATCCCGGACTCGGCGAGCAACCGAATTGAAAACCTGCTGCGTCGGCATGGCATCGGTGGCAAGCTGCTGACCATCGCGCCAGGCACGATCTGGGAAACGAAGCACTGGCGGAGCGAGCGCTTCGCCGAAGTCGCCCTCCATTTTATGAGGAAAGGCTTTGGGGTTGTGCTGATCGGGTCGGCTCGGGAGATCCCGACCTGCCGGGAGGTCGCCGCGGCTTCCCCCGGAGTCGCGAATCTGGCCGGCGAGACGACGCTGACCGAGCTCGCGGCGGTCATTCGCCGCTCGACCATTTGTCTCACCAACGATTCGGGTCCGATGCACCTGGCAGTCGCTCTCGACCGGCCGGTGGTGAGCGTATTCGGGCCAACGGATGCGTTGTGGATCGGCCCGTACGGCCGGTCTGATGCCGTGGTGCAGGCACATCTGGAGTGCTCACCCTGCTATCTTCGTGTGCTGAGCCGATGTCCGCACGATCATGCTTGCATGCGAGCTATAACAAGCGCGGCAGTCATCGACCGCATCGAGACGACGCTGAGCGACGGCAGCGTCCAAAGGCCACTGGCGCTGTCGTCCTGACGTCAGAGCGACGACAATCCGATCTGCGCTTTGATGCGTCCCTGCCGAAGCGCGTCGGCCAAGAGCCCGTCGTTTGCCGGGAGGCGCGAACGATCGCTTTCGGCGTGCCAGAGGTGCAGCACAGCCGTCGCGAAGCGCCCGTCCTTGCGCCTGATGCCGCTATGCATGAGGCGGAGGACGATATCTGAATCTTCCCGGCCCCATCCGCTGAATGCCGCGTCGAAACCATCGACATGCAGGAGATCTGTCCGGCGGATCGCGAGATTGGCGCTGCGAATGCTCCTCCATGCTGCGCTCCCCAGACGACGCAATGGTCCAAGCGGCAAGGACAAGAGCGGCTGCAAGCGGTTGATCTCGCCTCGCAGGCGCGCTCGGAGCCATTGCGACAAGGCCCATCGCTCCGGCTCGAGATGGTCACGTAGAATGCGCGCGCTCAGATCGCGCGACAGCAGCACGCGATTTCCCGCCACGAACCAGCCGGGCTCTGCCAGGCGCCGATGCATGTGGATGAAATTGGGCCTCGGAATGCAGTCACCGTCCAGGAAAATGCAGATTTCTCCAAAGCTCTGCAGAACTGCACGGTTTCTGATTTCTGCAGCGCGAAAGTCCCGATGCTCCTGCCACACATGTGCCAAGCGCGAAAAACGCGAGGACCATGCCTCGATCAACTCAGCGGTCCGTTGATCGGAGCCGTCATCGGCAACGATCACCTCGAACTTGCTATCGGTCTGCCCAGCGAGCCCATGCAATACCGCATTGAGGGCATCGACGCGATCGTAAGTCGTAACAATGACGGATATCAGCTCGTGCGGAGTGGCCGATCTCCAGGAAAGTCTTCCCATTCTGACAGGACACTCGGCTACGCGCTGGGCGACATGGCCGGGTCTGGCGCCCCGCAGCTGGGGATGCTGCCGGCGAGGGTGGCAGCAGTTCGCAGCGTTGCGATCGCGACCCGGTCGACCGCGATATCCCGCATGCATCTGTGGTGCCCTAGCCGGCAGACCGGCTTGTGGCAGGGGCGACATACCAGGTCGGTCGTAGCTTGGATCACGCCCGCGATCGGATTGAGAGGGGCCCAGTGCCAGGGGCTCGTCGGACCAAAAATGCCAATGCTGGGCGTGCCCAAGGCGGCGGCAACGTGGAGGAGGCCGGAGTCGTTCGATACCACTGCTCGGGCCGCCGCCAGGCCCAAGATCGCGTTACGCAGGTCAGGTCCGGTGAAGTCGCGGATATGAGTGCTGTCGGCTTGCATTATCTCGGCCGCAATCGTCCTTTCCTGCGGTCCTCCGAACACCCAGATATTGTATCCCTCGCTTGTGAATCGTTTTGCCAGCTCCACAAAATACTCCGCCGGCCATCGCTTGGATGGTCCAACCGCTCCCGGCGCAAGCGCGATTGGAGCGCGCGAACTGGCGGGAATCCGGGCGCGATGGCGCCACTCGGCGATCTCGTCCTCGGGCACTTTCAGCTCGGGCAGCGGCCAAGCCGTCGGCATCTGTTCGTCCTTGCGGAAGACGAGCGCTGCGCAGCGATCCACCATGCGCGGCAGCCGGCGCTCGCCGAGGCGCAGATCATTGATCAATCCAAAACGTGCTTCCCCCACGTAGCCGGTGCGCAAGGGAATACCGGCGAGATACGGCGCCAGGGCCGATTTCCAGGTGCGCGGCATGACCAAGGCGTGGCCATACCCTTCGGCCTTCAGACTCTTGGCGAGTGCATGATGCGCCTTGAAGGCGAGGCTTTTGCGCGGCAGATCGGCTATGATACCTTTGCGGACTCCCGGCATGTAATCGAGAAGCGGCGCAACCATCGCAGTGGTGAGAACATCGATTGCGAGACCTGGATTGCGCTGCTGCAACAGCCTGATTACTGAGTGGCAGCGAACAAAGTCGCCGATCCACATGTAAGGCACGATAAGAGTTGGGCGATCGTTCATGGATTCAGTGCGCAATGGTATTTGTTGATCTTGGGCGGGTTAGCCGATACTTGAGCGCTCCGTCACAGCCTTGTCCGGCCGAAAACGACCGGCCGGTATAGCGTCTGAAGGTGCTACTCGCGTTGCGCAGCACCCGTCAATCGGGGCAGGACGGGATTGACCGCCGTGGTGGCGGAGAGGGTGTTCGATGTTGCTCATAACGGGGGGCGCCGGATTCATCGGGTCAAACCTGATTGCTGAGCTGAACGCCAGCGGCCGCAGCGACATCGCAGTTAACGATACGCTCGGGGCCGGCGCAAAATGGCACAATCTCGCCAAGCGGCGTTTTGCGGACTTATTGCCGCCCGGGGAGCTTATGGATTGGCTCCGAGGGCGCAAGCTCGATGCGGTCCTCCATCTCGGTGCGATTTCCGACACGACTGCCTCGAATGGGGACCTCGTTCTCGAGACGAATTTCCGCCTGTCCATGAGGCTCCTCGACTGGTGCACCTCGACGCGTACGCCTTTTATTTATGCCTCCTCGGCCGCTACATACGGGAACGGCGAAACCGGATTCGACGATGATTGGTCGTCTGCGCAGCTACAGCGCCTGAGGCCGATGAACCTGTACGGTTTCAGCAAGCATGCGTTCGATCTGGCGGTGGTGGAGAGAGTAAGGAACGGAGCAAAGTTGCCCCCGCAATGGGCAGGCCTTAAATTCTTCAATGTGTTTGGTCCAAACGAGTACCACAAGGGCGAGATGATGAGCCTCATCGCAAAACGGTACGAGGAGGCAAAAGGCGGCCGACCCGTCCGGCTCTTCAAGTCACACGTGCATGGCATCGCTGACGGAGGGCAGAAACGCGACTTCATTTATGTCGACGATGCAGTTGCAGTCATGTGCTGGCTACTTCATACGCCCTCGGTTTCCGGCATTTTCAACGTCGGTACCGGTCAGGCACGAAGCTTCAATGATCTGATCGGCGCCATGTTTCAGGCGCTCGGCCGCACGCCGCGTATCGAATACATCGACATGCCGTCCGCGATCCGCGCCCAATATCAGTACTTCACCCAGGCAAGCATCGAAAACTTGCGCCACGCCGGCTACAATGCCGATTTTATCTCCCTGGAGGAAGGAGTGAAGCGCTATGTGACCTGTTTCCTTGCTCAAGCGGATCGATATCGCTGATACGCCAGATTTCCCCAGTTTTGCGACAGCTCATGTTCGATTTTGAAGATGCGATCAAACGGTTCTCCCAGCAGACTGTACTCTGCATTGGGGACCTGATGCTTGACGAATTCGTCTATGGCGAGGTTGCGCGAATCTCGCCGGAAGCGCCCACCCCGGTGTTAACGGCCGCCAAGAGCGAGCTGATGATCGGAGGTGCCGGTAACGTGGCACGCAATGTTGCGAGTCTTGGCGCTCGCTGCATTCTCGTGGCCGCAATCGGCGATGACGAGGCAGCTCGGGTCCTCACCGCCAAGCTGGACAAAGAGGGGCCCGTAACCACGCATCTGGTAAAGGACGCCTCCCGTCCGACCACGCGCAAGGTTCGATTTGTATCCGAGCAGCACTCGACCCACCTTTTGCGGGCCGATTGGGAGGTTACCAGGTACATAGAGGGGGATATCGAGACAGAGGTGATCGACCAGGCGCTGAAAGCGATCTCGAAGGCAGGGAGCGTCGTGCTTTCGGACTATGCCAAGGGCACCCTCACTCCGCGTATCCTGCGCGCCTTGATTGATGGCGCCAACAAGCTTGGAAAGCCCGTGATCGTGGACCCCAAGGGAACCGATTTTTCGGTCTACAATGGAGCAACACTGATCACGCCGAACTGGCACGAGCTTTCCCATGTGGCCCGGCGCCCACTTGCAAACGAGTCGGAGATCGGAGCGGCGGCAGCAGACCTGAACCGCGCGCTCGGTACGGGTGCGGTCCTGGTTACGCGCGGGGAATCCGGCATGTCGCTGATACCAACGCGCGGCGAACCGATCCATCTCGCTGCTCATTCCGTCAAAGTGCGCGACGTCTCCGGCGCGGGCGACACGGTGGCCGCGGTGCTCGCAGTCATGCTGGCGGCAGGCGCCGGCTTGGAACCTGCAATGCGGGCCGCAAATGCGGGCGCGGCGGTTGTGGTCGGAAAGCGCGGTACTGCCAGCGTCTCCGTCGCCGAGCTGCGCGGGCGCGTGCTGCCTCACGTTTCGCTCGCGCCGGAGGAGAAAATCGTATTTGACTGGTCGATTCTCGACGAGCGTATCACGGAGTGGCGTCGACGCGGCCTCCGGGTCGGGTTCACCAATGGCTGCTTCGACATCCTCCATCCCGGACACATCAAGCTCCTGGCGGAAGCTCACGCCGCGTGTGATCGGCTCATCGTAGGTCTCAACAGCGATGATTCCGTCAAACGTTTGAAGGGCGAGAGCCGTCCGATGCAAGACGTTCATGCGCGTGCCGAGGTGCTCGCGGCGATCGAAGCAGTGGATCTCGTGGTCGTTTTCGATCAGGACACTCCGCTCGAGCTCATCAAGCGCGTGCGGCCGAAAATCCTGGCGAAAGGCGGAGACTATCAACGCGAGGGTGTTGTCGGCCATGAGTTCGTTGAGAGCATCGGCGGCGAAGTGATACTCATCCCGCTCGTGCCGGGCTTCAGCACGACCAGGATCGTGCGCAAATCACGTGCGCTGCAAGCTGGCTAAGCCGGATGAAGCAGCAGTCTGCACATGGAAGGGTGCGCGAGGAACACGAGCAGCACCTCGTTCGCGAGTTCTTTGGTAACGCACGTTCCGGCTTTTTCGTAGAGGTCGGAGCGAACCAGCCGCGGCACCAATCACAGACCTGGCATCTCGAGCAGCTTGGCTGGCGCGGAGTGCTGGTAGAACCGCAGCCGGATCTCGCTGAGGAGTTATCGCGGAGGCGAACGGCAAAGGTATTCGCGGTTGCCTGCTCCTCTCCCCAGAATGCCGGCAAGCGAATGCGCTTTCACGTGGCCGGCGCCCACTCCTCGCTGGATCGCAATCGCATGGCGCCGGGGACCCAGCCCGAGCACCTGATCGAAGTTCCCGTCCGACCGCTCGATGACATTCTCGTGCAGGCCGAAGCGCCCGCAGGCTTCGAATTTCTGTCTATCGACGTCGAAGGTCATGAGCTCGAGGTGCTCAGCGGCTTTGATCTGGCACGCTGGCGACCGCGCCTGGTTTTGATAGAGGATCACGTCGCCAACCTGAATAAGCACAGGTTCATGAAAAATGCGGGTTACCGCTTGATCCGCCGTTTCGAATACAATGGCTGGTATGTTCCCCAGGAGGCCGATATCGCCGTCGCCCCGCTCGACCGCTGGGAGATTGTTCGTAAGTATTACTTGGGGCTGCCGTTCCGCATCGCTCGAAACGCCTCGCGCCGCGTGCGGCAACCGTTCAAGGATCGGCGGTTGCGGCGCGCGCACCCAGACAAGTGTACGCAGTCTGCGCAAAAGAGAGAGCGCGCCTAATCTACCCTATGGCTCGGCCATCCGATCCGGCCTGCGCAGCGGCTCGGCGACCGGAAGTGACCAGTTCTGCGCCTGCTCGTGTCGCTTGGCGTAGCGGTAGAATGTGCCCTCAAAATTCCCGAACGCGATGACGAAGCCGGCCCAGCCGTCGCGGTAGCCGCGTTTGAAAACGTAGTGCTTCAGGAATGACCAGATGCCGTGCGCGAGCGCAGTGCCCATGCCGGCCGGCTTGTGTGATAGCTTGGCTGCCCCCAGCGAGGAGTAGCGGTTCATTTTCCTGATGACCTCCTCCAGATTGCGAAAAGGACATTGCCAGATCGCGCCTTGTAATCTCCCGAGCTTGCGCGCCGTTAAAAGCTCGTATCCTTCGTGCACCGGGTCATTGCGATACCGCAACGCGCCCTTGCGAAAGAGCTGCGGCTGTCGAAAATTGGGATACCATCCGGATCCGTTGATCCAGCGCCCCATCATGTAATTGCGGCGCGGCACCAGGTACGCATCGTGCGCGGGCTCCGATGACATGATCGAGAGGATCTCGTCCCGCACTTCCGCCGTGCAGCGCTCATCCGAATCGAGGCTGAAGATCCAGTCGCAGCGGCACTCGTCGACGGCCTTGTTGCGCAGATCACCAAACCCGCGGAACGGAATTTGCACCACCCGGGCGCCGAGCTTCTCGGCAATCTCGACGGTGCCATCGGTGCTGTCGGAGTCTGCAACGACTATCTCGTCCGCCCACAACACGGTCGCCACGGCATCGGCGATTTTCTCAGCCTCGTTATATGCGAGGATGTAAGCCGATATCGTTGGCATGAGCTGTCATTGTTGAGGGTAGGACAGGTATACGCTATCACGCCAACAAAGAAGGCGACAGCGCATGGAAACGATCGTCACGCTCAGGACATGAGTACGAAGCTTGATCTTGCTGCGCGGCCGCGCGTACTGGTCATCACGTTGCGCCGGCTCGGCGATGTGCTGCTCACGACGCCTCTCATCCGCAGCATCCGCCGGGGTTTTCCAGAAGGAACGCTGGATGTGCTCGTATTCCGCGGCTGCGAGGGCATGC
>DASXIG010000263.1:0-10556 GCA_036498105.1 Xanthobacteraceae bacterium
CGCGAGCTGGAAGCCGTTCGAGCGCAAATTCGGCCCCAGCCTGTGGGGGCACGAGCGCCGCTGGATGTCGGCAGAGAAGCGAGAAGAATCGCGGCGCCTGTGCATCGAAGCGGCCGCGGCTGGCCAGCGTCAGCCCGTGCAGGTGCTGGACGGCAATTACAACCGCATGCCCGGCGTCTGTCCCTGGTGGGACAGCATGAAGGCGACCCGGCAAGTGCGGCCACCGCAAACACCGGCAATGGCGAAGTAGCTACAGCACACCGCGTGTGCTGCACGCTCTTGCGCCATACCAACGGAACAAGCTCGAACCTAAACCCTGCGCGTGCGCGCGGGCCGGCCGGCTTTGCGTGACCTTTCGGCGGAGCGCGTCAGATCGGCGATGCTGATGCGCGCGAGCGCCGCCGAGAAAGCACCTTCCACCTTGCTCAGCGCCGGGACCACGACCTTGCTCAAGAGCTGCGAGCGCACCAACGAAATCTCGTGGCTTTCCTCGGTTGCGCGGACGGTCCGCAATATCCGCTCTACCGTGATACTGTTGCCGGGACGGCCCAAATGATATCCGCCGTGGGGTCCGCGTATCCCCCTGAGAATACCTTCGTGGACGAGCGCCTGCAGCATCGGCTCAAGATGCCGGGTGGGCAACCCATAGCGCGCCGCCAGCACCTCGGCGCTGACCGGCTCGGTGGTACCATGGACTGCGACTTCGAGAACGGCGGCGATCGCGAGAACGCCCTTGCGGGCGAGGAGCGGCATGCGCAGAACCCGGCGGGGGGGCAACTTGACACCTTTCCTGCGGGACTTGGTGCGCCGGTCGTTGGTGCGACGATCCTTGGCCATCACTCAGCCCGCCTCCCGCCCGGTGCCGGTCGAGCCAAAGCCCGCAACTCCGCGGGTGGTCTCCGCCAAGCTTTCGACCTCGCACAGGATAGCCTGCATGCTCGGCGCGAACACCAACTGCGCAATCCGCGCCCCGCGCTCCACCACAAACACATCGGAACCAAAGTTCGCAAGGATCACGCAGAGTTCTCCACGGTAATCGGCGTCGATCGTGCCGGGGGAATTGAGCACGGTAATCCCGCTATTCAAGGCGAGCCCCGAGCGCGGCCGGATTTGTCCTTCAATCCCGGCAGGAAGCGCAAGCGCAAGCCCGGTAGGAATGAGGGCACGCTCGCCCGGGCGGATGCTGATCGGGGCATCACCTGGTACGGCCGCCATCAGATCGAGGCCCGCGGCCAGCTCGCTGTGATATGCCGGGACGGGAAGGCCGGACGCGTGCGCGAGCCGGACGAGGCCAACCTCGATCTTGTTCACGACTGCGCTCCGGCAAGGACCGCGGCAACGCGAGCAATGAGTGCACGCGCCACCGCCTCCTTCGATTGCGGTGGCCAGGACTCGACCCCGTCCTTGGTAACGAGATGAACCGTGTTGCGATCCCCGCCCATTACCCCCGACCCCGCAGATACGTCATTCGCGACCATCCAGTCACAGCCCTTGCGCGCGAGCTTCGCCTTGGCGTGCTCAATGAGCTGCTCGGTTTCTGCTGCAAATCCAATTACCAGCCGTGGCCGGCCTTCGCCGCGGTGACCTATGGTCGCAAGGATGTCGGGATTTTCCACCAAGCCAAGGGTTGGCGAGCCGCCCGGCTGTTTCTTGATCTTGCTGGCATTGGGCTCTTTCACCCGCCAATCGGCGACCGCCGCCGCAAAGATCGCGACGTCCGCAGGAAGTCCCTTGCTGACCTCAGCGAGCATCTCTTGCGCGCTCTCCACCTTCACCGTCTTGACCCCCTGAGGGTCGGGCAGGTTCACGGGTCCCGACACCAGCAGAACGTCGGCTCCGAGAGCTGCCGCTGCGGCGGCAATGGCATGGCCCTGCTTGCCCGACGAACGGTTCGCAATATAGCGCACAGGATCGATGGGCTCATGGGTCGGACCCGAGGTGACGATGACGCGCCGACCCTTGAGCGTCTTCCCGGATCGCGCACTGGACAGGAAGGGCAGCGCCGCCGAGACGATTTCGAGCGGCTCCGCCATGCGTCCGAGGCCGGCTTCACCGGCCTCAGCCATTTCCCCTGCCCTCGGCCCGATCGCGACGATGCCATCCGCCTCGAGCGTTGCCAGGTTTCGCCGGGTGGCCGGATGGGCCCACATGCGCGGGTTCATGGCCGGCGCAACCAGCACCTTGGTGGCGGTCGCGAGCAAGACCGCGGAGGCGAGATCGTCTGCAGCGCCCGTTGCCATCTTGGCCATCAGATCTGCCGTGGCGGGCGCGACTATTATGAGCTCTGTCTCGCGTGCCAATCGAATGTGGCCCACATCGTGCTCCGTGGCGGGATCAAACAAGTCGAGGAACGCGCGCTCTCCGGAAAGCGCTGCCGCCGACAGCGGCGTGATGAACTCCAGTGCTGCGGCCGTCAGAATGCAGCGCACGGCGACGCCGCGTTCCCTCAGCCGGCGGATCAGGTCAAGCGATTTGTAGGCGGCAATCCCGCCGCCGATGATGAGCAAAACGCGGTCTTTGTTCTCCCCAGGTTGGCTCTCCCCAGGTTGGGGTAGCGAAGAACCTTGCGAGCGCCGGGGCGAAGGACGCGTCGGCCGGGACTCTTCTAAGCGCGCCTCGCCGGTGGCCTCCGCGGCAGACGCGCTGCGCAGAATGGTGCGCGCCTCATCCTCCATGGAGCGCCCGTTACGAGCCGCGCGCATCCGCAGCAGCCTTTTCAGGTCGTCATCGAGCTGGCGTATGGTGATGCTCGCCATGGCAGCAAGAGTACCATATGATTGCATTGCAATCAATGCAATCGTCTCAGCGCAGCAACCTATAGCTGATGACGCCGAGCAACACCGCGATCACCCATAGCGCGAGGGCGGTCCAGCGGCTGCGGCGCGCTTCGGAGCGGCCGATGTCAGCGACGGTTTCCGGGGCGAGCACGAAGCCAGTGCGGGCCATGCCTTCCAGGCGATCCAGCAGGACTGCGCCGCGGGCGAGATGGCCCGGGACGTCGGAAAGAAAGCGGCCCACTTCGACGACGCCCTCGGCCGCATGTTCAAATTTTCCTGCCGGCCCGAGATGGCGTTCTATCCATTCGCGCACAACCGGCTCGGCCACGGTCCACATGTCGAGCTTGGGATCGAGGGATCGCGCGACGCCTTCGACCACGACCATGGTTTTTTGCAGCAGCAGAAGCTCGGGCCGGGTACGCATGTCGAACAGCCCGGTAATCTCGAACAGAAGCATGAACAGCTTCGCCATCGAGATCTCTTCGGCGGTACGGTTGTGAATGGGTTCGCCAATGGCCCGGATCGCCTGCGCAAAGCTCGCAATGGAATGGTGGGAAGGCACATAGCCGGCTTCGAAATGCACTTCCGCAGTCCGATGGTAGTTGCGGCTGATGAAGCCGAACAGAATCTCGGCCAGGAAGCGTCGCTCTTTCGCGGCAAGCCGCCCCATGATCCCGAAGTCGACCGCAACCAGCTTTCCCATGCCATCGACGAAAAGATTTCCAGGATGCATGTCGGCATGGAAGAAGCCATCCCGCAAGGCATGGCGGAGGAAGGTCTGGATTACGGCAGAGGCCAGCGGCTTGAGATCGATCCCCTTGGTTCTCAGCCGTGCATGATCCCAAAGCGGGATGCCTTCGATCCATTCAAGCGTAAGCACGTCGCGTGCGGTTCTGTCCCAGTCGACGGCGGGAACCCGGAAATCTGGATCGTTCCGGGTGTTTTCCGCCATCTCCGACAATGCGGCCGCCTCGAACCGCAGGTCCATCTCGAGCGCGACGGTACGCCGCAACGTGTCGACCACTTCGGCGAGCCGCAGGCGCCGCGCCTCGGCCGAAACCCGCTGCGCGTGGCGTGCGACAAATGTGAAAGCATCAAGATCGAGCTTGAAACGCCGCTCGATCCCGGGCCTGAGCACTTTGACGGCGACCGCCCGGGGCGAGTCGGCGCTGCCAATTTCAGCGCGATGCACCTGCGCAATGGAAGCGGCTGCGACCGGCGGGCCGAAGGACGCAAACACCCCGCGCAGCGACTGCCCAAGCGCGGCTTCCACGGCGCTTACGGCCGCCTCCTGCGGGAACGGTGGCATCTTGTCCTGCAACGTCTCGAGATCGCGCGCCAAGGCAGCCCCGACGACATCGGGGCGCGTGGCCAGGAACTGCCCGAGCTTCACGTAACTCGGACCGAGCCGAGTCAACGCCGTGGCCAGCCGGTTCGCCGCGACCGCGCTCGCGGGACGCTCGATCAGTCGCGCAACGGAAATCCCCGCCTTCAGGGGCAGCGGCAGCCGCGTGGTATCCACCAATGCCAGCACGCCCTCGCGGGCGAATACAAAGCCGGCACGCGCGAGACGCGCAGCGTGACCGACGGCTGCGATCACAAGCGCCAGCCCGAATGCAGCGCGACCACGCCTGCGGTCATGCGCTGAAACGAGACACGCGCAAAACCGGCGCGACGCATCATTTGCGAGAATGCATCCGGACCGGGGAAGCGGCGAATGGACTCGACAAGATACCGATAAGCCGGTGCGTCGCCGGCCACCATGCGGCCGAGCGCGGGGATAACGTTGAACGAGTAAGCGTCGTACAGTGTATCGAAACCCGGAACATCGACGGCGGAGAATTCAAGACAGAAAAATCGGCCGCCGACGCGCAGCACGCGGTAGGCCTCGGTGAGCGCCTGTTCCATGCGCGGAATGTTGCGAATGCCGAACGCTACGGTCACGGCATCGTAGCTCCGGCTATGAAACGGCAGCATCTCGCCGCTGCCTTGAATGAAATCTACCTGATGGCCGCGCTCGACCGCCCTTGCTCGCCCGACCCCGAGCATCTCGTTGTTGATATCGAGCACGCTCACCCGGGTACCCGCGCCTGCCGTTTCCATAACCCGAAAGGCAATGTCGCCGGTACCACCTGCCAAGTCGAGCAGTGCAAAGGATTGCAGACCCTTGGGAGGGTTCACGGCGGTGACGAGGGCGTTCTTCCAGGCCCGGTGCAGTCCCCCGGACATCAGGTCGTTCATCAGATCATAGCGATGCGCCACATTGCGAAACACGCGGTCGACCATGGCCTGCTTGCCGCCCGGCGCCATCTGCTGCTGGAGCGCTGAAGGAGTGTCTCCGCCGACTTGCGGCATCGCGAATAGTCCTTGTTGAGCAGAACCATAGCGTGCCGGGGGAAGGGGCGCTATGTCTGTGCCCGACAGCAAACCCGCCATGCCCGAACTGCCCGAAGTAGAGACCGTCCGCCGGGGGCTTGCGCCGGTCATGCAGGGCGCGCGCTTTACCAAGGTCGAGGCACATCGCGGCGACCTGCGCTGGCCGCTTCCGAAAAATTTTGCTCGCCGGCTGGAAGGCCAGACAGTCGAGCGACTCGACCGCCGCGCGAAATACCTCCTTGCATACCTGTCCTCGGGCGAGGTGCTGATCATGCATCTCGGCATGTCCGGATCGTTTCGCGTCGCTCGGCCCCGGGGGGTCCATACGCCCGGATCGTATTATCGCGCCCGCTCGCGGCAGTCGGCGCACGATCATGTAGAGTTTCACATGTCTTCCGGGGCACTTATTTCGTTCAACGATCCCCGGCGGTTCGGAATGATGAAGCTCGTGACGCACGATAAGATCTGCGAGGAGCCGCTGCTGCGCGCGCTGGGACCCGAGCCGCTTGCAGACGAGTTCGATTCGAAAGTGCTGGCGCGCCTGTGCAAGGGCAAGAGAACGTCGCTCAAGGCCGCCCTCTCCGATCAGAGAGTGGTGTCAGGACTCGGCAACATCTATGTGTGCGAGGCGCTGCACAGCGCAGCTCTTTCCCCGAAGCGGCGTGCCTCCTCGATAGCGACGCGATCGGGCGCGCCGAATGAGCGCGCAATTGGGCTGGTCGAAGCAATCCAGATGGTACTACGCGCCGCGATCAAGGCCGGCGGCTCTTCGCTGCGGGATCACAGGCGCACCGATGGCGCCCTAGGCGACTTTCAGCACGAATTCCGTGTCTATGATCGGGCCGGCAAGCCATGTCCACGGGCTGGTTGCAGCGGCACGATCAAACGAATTGTACAGACCGGCAGGTCCACGTTCTTCTGCCCGGTATGTCAGAAGTGACTATCAGTGGCCGGTACAGCCGGCCGCACAGTAACTCGAGGAAAGCCCAATGAGCGAACAGACCATCGCCGTCGAAACCCGCGGCCGTGTGGGTGTTATCCGGCTGAACCGGCCGAAGGCGTTGAACGCCCTCAATGCTGCTCTCAAGGACGAGTTGCTCGCGGCAGCCGAACGCTGTGATGCCGATCCCAGGGTGGGTTGCATCGTGATCACCGGTTCTGACAAGGCGTTCGCCGCGGGCGCCGATATCAAGGAGATGGCAACCAAAACATACGTTGATGTTTTTGGCGAGGACTTCGCGGCGGATTACGAGCGGCTCACGCGTGTGCGCAAACCGATCATAGCAGCGGTAGCGGGGTTCGCGCTCGGCGGAGGCTGCGAGCTTGCGATGATGTGCGATATCATCATCGCTGCCGACACCGCCAAGTTCGGCCAGCCCGAAATCAAGCTCGGGGTCATTCCCGGAATGGGCGGAACGCAGCGACTCATTCGCGCGGTCGGAAAGGCGAAAGCCATGGATCTCATCTTGACCGGGCGCATGATGGATGCGGCCGAAGCCGAGCGCGCGGGCCTCGTGGCCCGGGTGGTGCCCGCAAGCGCGCTCTTGGATGAGGCAATGAAAGTCGCAGAGGCTGTCGCCTCGCTCTCGCTCCCATCGGTGCTCGCGGCCAAGGAAGCCGTCAACCGGGCGTTGGAGACTCCGCTCAGTGAGGGATTACGGTTCGAGCGGCGGATCTTTCACGGCCTCTTTGCCACCCATGATCAAAAGGAAGGGATGGCTGCTTTCGTCGAAAAGCGCCCGGCAAAATTCAAGAATGAGTAGAACGGCGCGCGTACGTGTCCCTCATTTTCTGACGCAAATCACCCGTACCACGGACGCTTTCCCACCCGCGGCTCCGGGCTGCCTGGTCGCGAGCGGCAGGTTTTGCGCTTCGAGAAACCCGTGGATGGTTTGACCTGATATGAGGGCGGCCTGCGGTTGCGAATTGGCCGCTCCGATGCTGGCGACAATGGGATTCTTAAGTTGCACCATTCCGACGAATCGACCTTTCCCGTCGAGGACGGGAGCCCCCGAGAACCCGAGCTGCGGCGCGGGTTCAACGATTTCCCCCTTGGCCTTCACCGGAACCGCGGATACCGCAGCGCCACCTGCCTGAGCTTGTGGATCGGCAATGCCGAGAAGGGTCAAGTCAGCCTCCACCCCGTCGCTCGCAAAGCTCGCCGGAACGAGATCGGGCACGCCGTAGACCCGCAACAACGCAAGATCAGCCACAGGGTCGTCTCTCTGGCGGTCGGCATTGCCGTACCCGCTCACCACGATGACGTTGCACCCATCGGTCAGCTGGCGATCCGTCAGGATATGGCCGGCAGCGGTGACAAAGGTTCCCGTGCCGTATTCCACCTTGCGCTTTGAGGGTTGACCCAGTTGCGCTACGCCGCTCGCGCTGGGAAATCCTGTGAACACGCTTGCCATAGCGGCGGCTGCAGGATCCATGATGTTCTCGGTCGCCTGATCGTAGAGCACCGTCATTCCCCGCACCTCCCCATCCCTGAACTCGGCGCGGACATAAAATTTTTTCAGGCTTTGCATTCCTCCGAGGACGAAGAAATCCGGTCGCAACACGTTGATGTCGAGTCTGCGCGTGGATGGTTCCTTCTTCTGCTGCTCGTAGACGCTCGCGAGCGTGGTCCCCGGCTCTCTGATCCTGAAGGTCTCCACCTGGACCTGTCCTTGTGCCGAGGACCAGCGGCTGCCGGACTTGCTTTGAGTCCTGTTCGGCACCTGCTTGCTCGGGATCCCGAGCCGCGCGCCAGTAGCGGGGTCGTCCACCATGCTCCAGCCGACCTGGTTCTGCCTGGCCCTGCTGGCAGCGGCCAGCACCGCCCGCTCCTGAGTGTTGAGGACGCCTGTCTCTTTAAACTTCCTGTTTTTCTGAAAGGCCTTGATCGCCGCCGTTGTCTTCTCGTTCGCCTCTCCGCTTACAACACCGGTGTAGTCACCGGTCCAGGCCAGATCGAGTTGGATGGCAAGGCGATCGGCCGGCGTCATCGCGCTGTCCCGGCTGGCTGCGGACGGTGCCGGTGCACGTTTGCGCGCAGCTGCCGCTGCCGCCCGGATGGTACCCCCTTCCGCCGAACCCGGCACACCGGCTTGCGTGCCGGGCTGAGAGCGCCGGGCGGCGGCACGTGCCCGCAATGTTGCAGGCCTAAGTCCGGGACTGCGGAACTTGGCCGGCTGCCCGATAGGTTTTGCGGCCACTCCGGGCTGCGAACGTTCGCTCTGCGCCATGACAGCGGGCGCGCTGAGGAAAACGATGAGGGCGGCAATGACGCTTCGCATCGGAAGTTCCTGTGCGCTAAACCGACCCCGCGGCAAGTTTACCGCGGGCCGACAACCGCACGCAACTTGCATACCTCCACTTGCATACCTCCACGGTTTGCAAACCGTCTCGTTTCACGGGAAATTGCGACGATCCCTAGCGAGCGAAATCCAATGTTCAGCGCCGAAGAGCTCGAACGCTACGCCCGCCACATCGTGCTGCACGAGGTCGGCGGTCCGGGACAGGCTGCCCTCAAACAAGCTCGCGTCCTGGTCGTTGGTGCCGGCGGGCTTGGCGCACCCGTGCTGCTCTATCTCGCTGCCGCGGGGGTCGGCACCATCGGGGTGATCGATGACGACATGGTCGCGCTGTCAAACTTGCAGCGCCAGGTGATCCACTCCACATCCGATCTCGGAAGGCCCAAGGTCGACAGTGCAGCGGAGGCGATCCGCCGCCTGAATCCACACGTAGGTGTCGAGCGCCATGCTGCCAGACTGATGGCACACAACGCGCGCGAAATCATCGCGTGCTATGACATCATCGCGGACGGATCCGACAATTTTGCCACCAGGTATCTCGTCTCGGATACCTGCTTCCTGGCCAAGAAGCCGCTGGTGAGCGCCGCTGTCGGAACTTTCGACGGCACGCTGACCACCTTACGCGCGCATGAGCGCAGCGCTGACGGCACCCCGAATCCTACCTATCGTTGCATATTTCCCGAGCCGCCCCCGCCGGGGACGGTTCCTGCCTGCGCGGAGGCTGGTATCCTTGGCGCCCTCACCGGCGTAATCGGCTCAATGATGGCGCTCGAGGTCATTCGAGAAATCGTGGGCTTCGGGGAAGGGCTGGTCGGGCGTCTGGTCATGGTGGATGCACGGTCCATGCGCTTTGAAACGCTGCGTTACCGCTGGGACCCTTCCAATCCGCTCTCAGGGGAGCGCGCCAGCATCAGAGACCTGTCGGGCCACCCCTGACTACCGACCAAGCTTATCTCGACCAAGGCTAATTTCGACCGAGTCTTATTTCGAAAAGGTCTTATTTTGACCAGGTCGCCACGACAGTAGCCCCTTTTTTGATGGACCATTTATTCTCGCCCGCGTTCTCGATCCGGTAGCAGTTGGCTTTTGACCCTTTCCAGGTCGTGCAGAAGCCGTCCTTCGACAGCTTCCATGTCCCATCGTTCTTAGCGCCGCCGGTGCCGATCGGCTCTCTTGTCATTTTCCCATCGGCGGTGAACACCATCTTGTATTTGATGCTCGTGGTCGCGGCTGTGAACGGCTGGCCGTTGAAGAACGTGGCCTGGATGTCCGCCGGTGCAAGCACCGCCGCAGAGACCGGCTGCGTGGCCGTGACGGCAATGGCGCCGGCCAGCATGAGAGCCCGCATCAGTGATTCTCCCTGAGAATGGCGGCCACGATCTTAAAGCAAAGTGCCGCGAATAGCAGCAAGCATCTACAGCATCGAGGGTAGGACCCGATCCGGGGGTCGATGTCCATCAAAGAATGTCTTGATGTTGACAATCACCTTCTCGCCCATGTCGATGCGACCCTCTACCGTCGCGGAGCCCATATGCGGCAGCAGCACTACCTTGCCCGCTCGCGCCAATTTGACGAGCTTCGGGTTGACCGCCGGCTCGTGCTCGAAGACGTCCAGGCCGGCGCCTGCAATCTCGCCTGCAGAGATCAGCCGCACGAGCGCATTCTCGTCGATGACTTCGCCGCGCGCGGTGTTCACGATATATGCCTCGGGCCTGATGAGCTTCAGCCGGCGAGCCGACAGCAAGTGGAAGGTTGCCGGCGTGTGCGGACAGTTGATGGAGATGATGTCCATCCTGGCGAGCATCTGATCGAGGCTCTCCCAGTAGGTCGCGGTCAGGTCCTCTTCGGTTATGGGAGGGACCCGGCGGCGGTTGTGATAGTGGATCTGGAGACCGAACGCGCGGGCGCGGCGCGCCACCGCCTGGCCGATGCGTCCCATCCCGATGATGCCCAGTCGCTTGCACCAAATCCGGTGGCCCAGCATCCACGTGGGCGACCACCCGCTCCAGGCCTTGTCGTCGATGAAAACAGCGGCGCCTTCAGCCAGCCGGCGCGGAACCGCAAGGATCAGCGCCATGGTCATGTCGGCGGTGTCCTCGGTAAG
>DASXIG010000264.1:0-2000 GCA_036498105.1 Xanthobacteraceae bacterium
GGTGACGACCCGCATGTCGCTGCGCTCATGCGGGCTACGAGCTACAAGAAAGCACTCTAGGGAGAAAGAACCGTCATGACTAGATTACTGTGGGCGCTCATTTTACTGTGCGGAGCTTTGACAGCGGGTGACGAACTTGCCGCGGCTGAAGCGGAGTTCCCGTCGCGGCCGATCAAGCTCGTTGTTCCTTTTCCGGCCGGCGGCGGCATCGATGTGACCGCGCGGATCGCGGCGCAGGCGATGACCAACGTGCTCGGCCAGCAAGTGGTGGTGCAGAACCAAGGTGGCGCGGGCGGCGCCATCGCGACCGATTCGGTCGTGAAATCCGAGCCGGACGGCTACACGCTGCTCTATCATTCGACCACCGGCATCGTGCACGCAGCCGTCACCGAGAAGCTGCCGTACGAGTGGATGCGGGATCTGGCGCCGGTCTCGATCGTCACGCGCTTTGCGCCGGTCATGATCGTGTCGCCGACGCTTCCCGTCAAAGACTTGGGAGAATTCATTGTGCTGCTGAAAGCCAATCCGGGCAAATATAGCTTCGCGTCGTCGGGCGCCGGTACGGCGGTGCATCTGGCTGAGGAGCTGTTCAAGCAGAAGGCCGGTGTCGAGATGCTTCACGTCCCCTATCGCGGGACCGCCGCGGCCATGCCCGACCTGCTTACCGGACGCGTCGCCATGATGATTGACGGGGTTCCCATTCAGACCCAGAACATCCGCAATGGCACGGTTCGTGCGCTCGCGGTGACGACGCGCACCCGATCTCCCTCCATTCCCGACGTGCCGACGATGCGAGAAGCGGGGCTCGATTACGAGGTTCCGTTCTGGACCGCGATCTACGCGCCGGTCCGTACGCCGAAGGCGGTAGTGGAAACGCTTGCCACAGCGATCGGCAAAGCCATGTGCGATGAGACTGTCGTCAATCGCCTTGCCGAGGTTGGAACCGAGGCGGTGGGGTCAAGCGCCGGTGAGCTCGATGCTCTGACCCGCCGGCAGTTCGAGCTTTATCGCGGCATCGTGCAGAACGACCGATCGTTCCTCGGGGCGCAGTAGGGTGGGTTAGCGAGCGGCGCTCTTGCGCCGCGAGCGTAACCCACCATGGTGGGTTACGGCGCGCGCGCACGCAGACAAGTGTACGCAGCCTGCGCAAAGGAGCGCGCGCGCCTAACCCACCCTACCAAGCTGCTTACCTCGCACGCCGGTAGGCCACCTTGGCGCTGCCGCCCATGGAAGGTGTGGGGTTGAAATAGGTTACCTCGTCATCGCCGTTGAACGAGAGAATGCGCGTCTGCGTGCCGGCTTCGAAATTCGGGAATGTGCTGCCCTCGACATTGACCGTGAGCACGTGTGTCGCCTCGTCAATCGAGTAGGTCCCGAAATAAGCGATGCACCCTTGCACGACCGCCTTGTTCTCGTCCGGCGTGCCGGTCATGCGGTTGCCGGACGCGAATTTCGGCAGGTCGGAGCGCACGACGGTGATGGAAAACCGGCCCTTGGCATCGACCATCATGGTGCCCTTGGGATTGGGCCCGTAAGGCATGGTTTGGCCAGGACCCTCGCCGGAAGTCAGCGAGACAAGTGTCCAGGAGCCGACGAACCGCTCCTTGTCGCTCTTTGCCCCCTCCGCCGCCAAACTGCCACTCATCATCGCTGTCCCGAAAGCTATCGTTGCAAACCAGCTGCCCAGCATACCTGCTCGCATCGTCTGTGCCTCCGAAGTTGTAGCCCGGATGGAGCGCGCAGCGCGACATCCGGGGAGCACCCGTCCCGGATTGCGCAAGCGCAATCGGGGCTACATTCCTAAAAGTCAAATGCCCCGCTCCGCGCGGGCACGGGGACCTCCGACGAGTCGGGCTGCGGCAACGGGGCGCCGGAATCGCGGAAGCGGTTGACAATGGGATACCGGCGGTCGCGGCCGAAGTTCTTCAACGTGACCTTGACTCCCGGGGCCGCCTGCCGGCGCTTGTATTCGGCGAGATTGAGCATGCGCTCGACTCTCA
>DASXIG010000265.1:0-2959 GCA_036498105.1 Xanthobacteraceae bacterium
GCTCATGGCCATGGTCAACGAGGCAGCCCTGCTGCTCGAGGAGAACATTGCCGAGCGCCCCTCGGACGTCGATCTCGTAATGGTGAACGGGTACGGCTTTCCCTCCCACAAGGGCGGGCCATTGTTCTGGGCGAGCCGGCGCCCGCCCACAGCGATCGAGGCCGCGCTCGATAATCTCGCAGCCGCGAGCGGGCCCGCGTTCCGGCGCGGCGATGTGGCGGCCGTGTTGAAGCAGCTTGCGCCAAGGCCTTCGTAGGAGGCGACGCGTTATACCTCCCCCTGAAAGGGGGAGGTACGCACCCCCCGGTCACGCCTCGGTCGGAATGACGTTGCTCACCCAACGGAGCACGTGGCGCGCGATTGCCACCAGCACGCCGTCCTGATTGACCGCGCTGATATCGGCAATGGACTGTCGCTTCTGCGCATCGATCTCGGCGATGGTGTAAGTGAGCGTGACCGTGTCGCCGATGAAGACCGGAGCGAGAAAGCGCACACGATCGTAGCCGAGCGACACCGGGGTCGTTTCCTGCGTCGCGCCGTGACATTTCTCGATCATCATGGTCGAGCAGGTGGACATGTAGCCGATGACCAGTGCGCCGTGCGCAATGCGCCGGCCGAATTTCGATTTCGCCATGTACTGCTCGTTGACGTGATTGACGGAGAAATCTCCGGTGATCCCGGCGAACAGATAGATATCGGTTTCTCCCACCGTCTTGGCGAAAGTGACGGTGTCGCCAACCTTGACGTAGAAGTCCTGCATCTAGGCTTTCTCCGCCACGCGCACCACGCCCGCGCGGATCAGCTCACCGATCTCGGACTCGCCATAGCCAAGCTCGGCCAGCACGCGCTCGGTCTGCGCGCCGAGGGATTGCGGCGGCAGGGCAATGGTGGCCGCCTGCCCATCATAGCGCACGGGATGATTGACGAGCGTGATCGGCGCGCCGGTCTTGCCGCCGCCCGGAACGGTCACCAGCATCTGCACGTGCTCGACCTGCGCATCCCCCACGATGTCCTCATAGCCCTGCACGGGTGCGTGCCAGATCCGCGCCCGCTCCAGGCGAAGGCTCCATTCCGCGGTGGTGTTCGTCTTCAGCCGGGCAGCGATGATCTCGCCGATCTCGTCTTGTCGCGTCCAGGCGTCGCGCTCGGTGAACGCCGCCAGCTGCGGCTCGCCGAGCGGTTCGGCGAGCGCTTCCGCCGGCGAGAGCGAGATCGCGACATGCCCATCCCGCGTGGCGTAGATCCCGTAGGGAGCGGGGTAGTACCAGCCCGCCACATGGCGGCGCGCGCTCGCGCTCGCCGGCCGCTTGGGAGCATTCAGCCAAGCTGTGAGAGATTCCGCTTGCAGGTCGAGCGCCGCCTGCAGCAGGCTCGCATCGACGCGGCAGCCCTTCCCCGTGCGCTCCCGGCGCACCAGGGCGGCGAGGATGCCCATGGCGAACAGCGCCGCGCCGTGATGGTCCACAACTGAAACGCCAATGGGGCGAGGGCCGCTCTCGGGCTGTCCGGTGATCGCCATCAGCCCGAACAAAGCCTGCGCCAGGAGATCCTGGCCGGGCCGCTGGGCATAGGGCCCGTCCGGTCCGTAGCCGGAGGCCGAGGCATAGATCAAAGCAGGCTTGCGCCGTCGCAGGGCATCGCAGCCGAATCCGAGCTTGTCCATGACGCCGGGACGGAAATTCTCCGCGACCACATCCGCGCCGTCGATGAGTCTAAGCGCGATCTCCTTGCCTTTGTCGCTCTTGAGATCGAGCGCAATGTTGCGTTTGTTGCGGTTGGCGCAGATGTGCAGCATGCCCTGTCCATCATGCCAGATATCGCCGCTGCTCCAGTAGCGTTGCCACGCCCCTTCCGGCGGCTCGATCGCGATCACGTCGGCGCCCAGGTCGGCCAGCGCCTGGACGCCCATCGGGCCCAACAGGAAATGGTTGAAGCTGATCACCCGGATACCTTGCAGCAGGTCGAGCATGTGAATTGTTATTCGCCGTCGAAGAAGTGCAGGTTGGCAGCTGCGATCGCGGCCGCCATCTCGGTCCCCGTCGCGAGCTTCAAATCCGGATCCACGCCCGCCACCCGGATATCGCCTTCGCCGACCCGCAGCACGAGAACCTGCTCATCCCCGAGCTGCTCCGTGACCATGACCGTTCCACCAAAGCCTACCTCGCCCGCATTGGCTGGCGTCCCGAGCCGGATCTGTTGCGGTCGCAGCCCGACTAAAATCGAGCGCCCGACCGAAGCGCCGAGATTCGGAAAGGCCCGCGATGGGAGCGCAAAGCGCAAGCCTGTGCTGCTCAGCACGAAGCTGTCCCCTTCGGACGTCACGTTGGCAGTGATGAAATTCATGGCCGGCGACCCGATGAAGCTTGCCACGAAACGGTTGACCGGCCGGCGGTAAAGCTCGAGCGGCGTGCCCATCTGGTGAACGACGCCGTCCTTCATGACGACGATGCGGTCGCCGAGCGTCATGGCCTCGACCTGATCGTGGGTGACGAAGATCGAAGTGGTCGGAACGCGCAGGCGCAGCTCTTTGATCTCGGTGCGCATCTGCGCGCGCAGCTGCGCATCAAGGTTCGACAGCGGCTCGTCGAACAGGAACACTTTCGGATTGCGCACGATGCAGCGCCCCAGCGCCACCCGCTGCTGCTGCCCGCCCGAGAGCTGACGCGGACGGCGGTCGAGCAGCGGCTCGATCGACAAAATTCTCGCAGCGCGGGCTATGGCGGCTGCGATCTCCGGCTCCGCCACGCGGCGGTTGCGCAGCCCGAACGCCAGGTTGTCGCGCACGCTCATGTGCTGATAGAGCGCATAGTTCTGAAAGACCATGGCGATGTCGCGGTCCTTCGGCTGCAAATCGTTCACGACCCGGCCGCCGATGGCGATGGTGCCGCCGCTGATCTCTTCCAGGCCCGCGATCATGCGCAGCGTCGTCGATTTGCCGCAGCCGGAAGGGCCGACCAGC
>DASXIG010000266.1:0-4326 GCA_036498105.1 Xanthobacteraceae bacterium
CGGGGTCTCAAGGCATTGCCCCGCAACATCGAACAGCCAGCCGTGAAACGAGCAGCGCAGCCCAGCCTGCTCCAGGCGTCCGAACGCGAGATCGGTGCCGCGGTGCGGACAGCGGCGCTCGATCAGGCCATAGCGGCCAGCCCCGTCCCGGAAGATGACGAGGCTCTCGCCCAGGAGGCGCACCGGCTTGACCGGGCGGCTGCCGGACAATTCATCGACCAGCGCGGCCGGCTGCCAGTAGCATCGCATCAACCTGCCCGCGGGCGTGCCTAGTCCGGTGCGGGTGATGCGGTCGTTCTGCTCAGCGCTGAGCATGGCCTTCGTTCCTTAGTGCCCCGGGAGCACGGTGATCTTCGGCGTTGTGGGCAGGGTGTCCTTGGAGATGACCAGGGACGGGATTTCGCTCGTCTCCACTGCCCAGGTCTGCCGCACGCGGTCGAGGAAACGGTCGAGCGTGAACGGGCTGAAGAAATGCATGGGGATCATCTGCGACGGCTTCATTGCCTGCAGGACCTCGACCATCCCTTCGAGATCGAGGGTGTAGCTGCCGTCGACCGGCACGAAGACGATGTCCACGCGCCCGATCTCGTTGAGCTGCGGCTGCGTGAGGGTGTGATGAAGATGGCCGAGATGCGCGATGCACAGGTTCGCGATCTCGAAGATGAAGATGGAGTTGCCGTGCCGCTCGGTCCCGCCGCGCCAGTCGCGGATGTTGGTCGGGACGTTGCGCACCCGCACGTCGCGCACCGTGATGTCATGCCGCGCCGGCTGCTCCGGCGTGGGACCCCAGCCGCGCAGCACGTGCTTGATCGCCGGATCGGGGTTGTCGGTGTAGTGCGTGCCGTGCGCGTGATTCATGGTCACGATGTCGGGGAGAACCGGCGGTCGGACATAATCGTTGTAGTCCGTTGCAATTCGTACGAGCTGCGGGCTCTCGATCAGGAATGTGGAATGCCCCACATAGGTGATGCGGACCTGATCGGGGTTGAGCGCCAGCCTGAGACCGGCGGGCAGTACGCGCGGCTTGCCGGTGGCCACGAAACCAGGGCAGCTCTCGACCATCTCCGGTTTCGCCGCCGGCGCCTGCGCCCGTTCAAAAGCTGCCGCTTCACACGTGGGAAGGGCGGAGAACGCGGCGAGCGCCGCCAGAAAGGAGCAGGCCGGTAGTCGCGACATGTGTCTGTCCCTTCTGGCCATCGGTCAGCGACGGGGCGTTCGCTCGTCCGGCACGATCGAGAGCCGTTGCCGGCTGCCATTGCGCAGAAGCTCGATCTCGACCGCGCGCCCGATCTTCTCGCCGGCAAGGATGCGGATCAGATCATCCGCCCCGGTAACGGTCCGGCCATCGAGCGCCAGGATGACATCGCCGGCGCGCAGGCCCGAGCGTTGCGCCGGACCGTCGGGCTCAACGCCTGCAATGGCAACGCCGGTTTCCTGGTCAAGTCCTGCCGCATGCCGCAGGCGGCGCGAGATCGTGAACTGCTGCGCCGCTATGCCGATATAGGCGCGGCGGACTCGGCCGTGCCGGACCAGCTCGCCCAGAACGAAATTGGCGGTATTGGACGCCACGGCAAAGCAGATGCCCTGAGCTCCCATGATCACGGCGGTGTTGATGCCCACCACCTCGCCGTGCGAGGACACGAGCGGCCCGCCGGAATTGCCGGGATTGAGCGCGGCATCGGTCTGGATGACGTCGTCGATCAGCCGTCCCGAGCGCGCGCGCAGCGAGCGTCCCAGAGCGGAGACGACGCCGGTTGTTACAGTCGATTCAAATCCGAGCGGGTTGCCGATGGCGATGACGAGCTGACCGCGTCGGAGCAGCTTCGAGTTTCCGAGCGCTGCCGCCGGCAGTGTCACCGAGGCATCGACCCGAACGAGGGCAAGATCCGTATCCGGATCGTCGCCGACCACGCGCGCGGCAAGCTTGCGCCCTTCAATCGTGGTGATATCGACGCGGGCAGCTCCGCCCACCACATGGCTATTGGTGAGCACGAGACCGTCGGGCGCGACGATGACTCCCGACCCGGTGCCGCGATGCCCGGCTTCGCCGCGCGCTTTCACGTCGAGCTGCACGACAGCGGAGCCGACCCGGTCCACCACGTCTATGACGGCGCGGGAATACGCGTCGAGCAGGAGCTGGTCTTCCGGCGGGACATGCGCCGGACCGGTATAGTCGGGTGTGGGCTTATCGAGCATGCAAGCAGTGCTTTTCAAGATGACGCTGCGACCGCAACCGCGTGGACCGCGGCCGGCGAGCGGTTGGGAGGTGTCCGCAAATATGGGGTGACAAGGGGCGGCAGGGAAGGTCGGAAAAGCGGGGCACTAGCCATGCGGCCAGTTGGATCGGGCTCCTCTGATGCGCATCTGCGCGATCAGACAACAACAGCACGGAGCACTACCATGCAGACTACAGGCCTGACCGCCCTTTCCGCCGACGTCGCTGCTATTGCCGCTCAGGCGTCGCAATCGACTGCGGCGTTGCGCCATCGCGGCCGCTGGTTCAGCGGCTTCTATTGGCGGCCTGATGTGATTGCGACCGCGGCCGAGCTGGTCCGAGCCAAACAAGGCGAAACGATCGCCGTTCTTACGCCATCCCAGGAAAGCCTCGAGGGAGTTCTGATAGGACAAGATCCGGCGACCGACCTTGCGCTGATACGCGTGCAGTCGGCCGCCCACGCCGTATCCGCGCCGCGCACGGCCCGTCTGGCGCTGGGCGATGCTGTGCTCGCCGCCGGCCGCACCCGCGGCGGTCCCACGTGCGCGCTCGGCTTCGTTGCACTGGCAGGTGAGGCCTGGGAGAGCTTGCGGGGCGGCGAGATCAGCGCGCGGGTCTGGCTGGACATGCGATTGCCGTCACAGTCCGAAGGCGCGGCCGTGTTCGACGCCCGCGGGGCTTTCATCGGCATGGCCGTCTACGGCCCGCGCCGACACATCCTGCTGATCCCGGCGGAGACCATCGAACGGGTGGGTCAGGAGCTGCTGGCGCACGGGCGCATTCGACGCGGCTATCTCGGCGTAGCGATTCAGCCGGTTACAATTCAGCCGGGTTCGGAAGGCGCCGCAAACAAGACCGGTCTGATGGTTGTCAGCCTGGACGCGGCTGGTCCCGCCGTGCAGGCCGGCCTGCGGCAGGGCGACATTGTCCTTGCCTTCGACGGCAAAGTCGCGGAATCCGCGCGCGGCCTGGTCCGAATGTTGCGCAGGACCAATCCGGGAAAGGACGTGCAACTCGACGTCCTACGCTCGGGCCAGAAGATCGGCGTGAACGTTGCGCTGGCTGAGGGTCCGACTGCGTGAGCAGCAATGACAGCGAAGAGGATGCGAGCGCCCAACGGATTGCGGTTGCGCTATTGATTGACGACGAGGTCCTGCGCGGGCGGGCATCGGATGCTGTCGACGCTTGCAGCAGCCGGTTGGCGCGCGTCGAGGACTCGGAAGCGGCAGATGTCGTGGTCGCCGACCATGACGTCGAGCAGGATGTTCCCGCAATTCTGATCGGTGACAAAGAATCCGTTGTTGAAGGGAGGCGCAGGGGCTTCGCCGGCGGCTTGCTCCCATCATTCAGCGCTGCGAAGCTGCGCATTGCGATCGAGGCGGTGGCCATGGGCCTCGCCTGCACGGACGCTCCGATCGAGCTGACGCCAGAGCTGGAGGAGGAAGATGAGGCCGACGGCAATCAACCGGAGCTGACGCTTCGCGAGGCGGAAGTCCTCCGACAGCTCATTGCCGGAGCATCCAACAAGGAGATCGCACGGCGCCTCGATATTTCCGTGCACACGGCAAAATTCCACGTCGCTTCCATCATCGGCAAGCTCGGAGCGCATGGCCGCACCGATGCGGTGGCCCGCGCCCTGCGCTTCGCCCGCGCCATGATTTGATGGCGCCGATCAGCGCGGCGCGCTGATGACCCCTTTCGAGGTCACGACGATCCAGCGACCATCCTGCTTACGGATGGAATCGACGCGGCCGAGCCCCGGGATGAGGTCGCCCTGCTCGACCTCGATCGCTCCCGCGCGGCCTTCGAGCACCGCGACGCCGCGATGGACATCGCGCACGATCCATCCGTCGAGCTTGCCCGCGGAACCGCCCCCGGCGGGCTGCGGCGGGGCAATCGTGCCGGTGAGCTCGGCGCGGACCAAACGTTCCAGGCTTTCCGCGGCCTTGGTCAGCTTCGCCGTCGGCTCCGCGCCATTGCGCTCGATGCGCTCGACGCGCTCCGCGATCTTGGTCAGCTGGGTGGTGGCTCCGCGGTTGCCGGCGTCGAGGCTAGCCCTGAGCGCCGCCAGCTCGACCCGCGCCTGCACTACGTTCTCCTTGAGCGCCTGG
>DASXIG010000267.1:0-3395 GCA_036498105.1 Xanthobacteraceae bacterium
CGGTCGTCCGGCAGCCGCCGCGACGCCACGTAGTGGCCGGTCGCCAGCGCCTTGGCCCCGAGCTCGCGTGACGTGTCCAGGAGATCGCGAAACTTGATCGACTGGTTGCACTCGACGCAGGGCACCGGCGTTTCGCCGGCGACGTAGCTGTGGGCAAAGCGGTCGATCACGGCTTCCCGGAAGCGGTCCTCGTAGTCGAGCACGTAATGGGGAATGCCGATGCGCTCGGCCACCGCGCGGGCGTCGTGGATGTCCTGCCCGGCGCAGCACGCGCCCGCACGGTGGGTGGCGGCACCGTGGTCGTAGAGCTGCAGGGTGACGCCCACGACATCGTAGCCCTCGCCCTTGAGCAGCGCGGCGGTGACGGAGGAATCCACCCCGCCCGACATGGCAACGACCACGCGGGTATCGGCTGGGCGGCCGTCGATGTCGAGGCTGTTGAGCACGCTTTTCCTGTCCGTCCGGGCGACACCGATAAAGGGGGCGGCGTCGCAGGCTGTAAGTATATGCACGAACGCGCAGCCCTGCCACGGAGCACGGCCGAAGTCGGATATATCCGATTTCGGCCACCTATAAATGATCGAACTCGGGTATACCCGAGTTCGATTGCGCGACGATTACGCCCTCGGCGGGGGCATCGTCTCGCCCGGGCGACGCCCGCCTGGGCTTCCCACGGCATTTACCCAATTGAAACGAAGCGCTTAGCCAAATTTTAAGCGGAGGCGCGTAAAGTGACCTTTGAGTTGGTCAGTCGAGTGCGTGAGTTGCATATGACGGAGCCCCTTCGCCCGAGGGCCAAATACGTCATCGGCCCTGACGGGAGCCCGCTCACGATAGCGGACCTGCCGGCACCAGGCACGAAACGCTGGGTCATCCGCCGCAAGGCCGAGGTGGTCGCGGCCGTGCGCGGCGGCTTGCTCTCGCTCGAGGAGGCCTGCAGCCGCTACACGCTCACGGTCGAGGAATTCCTCTCCTGGCAATATTCCATCGACCAGCACGGCCTCGCCGGCCTGCGCACCACCCGCATCCAGCAGTACCGGCAGTAGCCTGGGCTCTATCGTTCCGTAGCCGGACTGCGCTTCCGCAATCCGGGGCTCCCCGGCTGGCGCGAAGGCGCGCCATCCGGGCTACAACGGCAGCGCTGCGTTTGCCTGCCCCTCGGCAATCATGCCAAAGTCCGCCGCATGGCATCTCAGCGTTTCAACAGCGCGCTCATCGTAGGCGCGGGATCGGGCCTCAGCGCCGCGCTGGCGCGCGCGCTCGCGGCCGAAGGCGTGAAACTCGCGCTCGCGGCGCGCAGCATCGACGATCTCGCTTCCCTGGCGAAGGAGGTCGGCGCGCAGACTTTCACCTGCGATGCGAGCGAGCGCGCGCAGGTGGACAAGCTCTTTGCTGCGCTCGATGCGGGGTTCGGCGCGCCTGAGATCGCGATCTTTAACGCGAGCTTTCGCACCCGAGGGCCGCTGATCGAGCTTGATCCCGGCGAGGTCGAGAAGGCGTTGCTGGTGAGCGCCTACGGCGGCTTCCTCGTCGGCCAGCAGGCAGCACGGCGCATGCTGCCGAAGAAGAGCGGGGTGATCCTGTTCACCGGCGCCTCTGCCAGCGTGAAGGGCTACGCCCAGTCGGCGCCGTTCGCGATGGGCAAGTTCGCGCTGCGCGGGCTTGCGCAAAGCATGGCGCGGGAGCTTGCGCCGTCCGGCATCCACGTCGCCCACGTCGTGATCGACGGCGGCATCCGCAGCGCGCGCCGTGCGGAGGCAGCCGACAAGCCCGACAGCCTGCTCGACCCCGAGGCAATCGCGCAGACCTACCTGCATCTCATCCAGCAGCCGCGCAGCGCCTGGGCCTGGGAGGTGGAGCTGCGCCCGTGGGCGGAGAAGTTTTAGTGCCCCCACTGTGTAGGGCGGGTTAGCACCAAACCGGCTTCGGCCGGTTTGGCGCGTAACCCGCCGCGGTGGATTACGCTCGCGGCTTTGGCCGCGAGCTAATCCACCCTACGAAGTCGGAGCGATCCCCATCGCCTGCTCGAAGGCGCGCCGCACCTCGGGCGGCTGGCCGAAGCAGTGGCGGAAACCCTTCAGCCGCGCCTTGAGCAAGGGATACTGGTCGTAGTCCTCGAGCGGGATTCCCTCGGCGTTCTCGCGCTTCTGATAGAACGGCAGCTCGACGCAGCTCGCGACGTTCGCGTTGCGGATGATGCCTTTGGGATCGCGGCCCTGCGCAACCGCCTCGAGCTCCTCGAACAGGCGTTTGCGAATCATCACGATGCCGAGGTCGCTCGCTCCGAGATTCTCTCTGCTGCGATCGGCGATCCTGCCCTGGCCGACCCACGCAAGGATGTCCTGGTTGATCACGTGGCTGGTGATCCAACCTCCCCGCGCGTCCTTGATCGGGCTCACCCAGGTCGGCACCTTCTCCTGGATAAAGGGCTCGCGCCCCTTGGGCACCCGCATGAAGAACCACGCGACGCTGAGCGTGTTCTCGTCATCGACCGGCACCCGCCATTCGAAGTGATTGCCGAGATAGAACCCGTTCGGCCACAGCGCCACGCGGCCCACGGTCCAATACGGATTGCTCTCGTCGGAATCCTCGCGCACCCGCTTGTAGATGAAGCCGTAGTCGAACTCGTCGAACCTGAGCTTGAGGTGTTTGCCGGCATAGGGACCACGCTTGCCGGCAAGCCGCTGCGCCCAATTCTCGTGCATCCATTCGAAATGTACGGGATCGCAGGAGTTCTCCTGGCACTGAAACCAGTTGCAGGGAACGTCGGAGAGCACGATTTCCCGGAACCCGTTCTGCCACGTGAACGGCTCCCAAACCGGCAGCTCGGGCGCAGGCTGCGGTCCCATATAGGCGAAGAGGATCCCCGCGCACTCCTTCACCGGGTAGGCTTTGGTCGCGCAGCGCTCCTTGGCGCGCGAGTGCGGATTGACGGTGTCGTCATAGGGCTGCTCGATGCAGCCGCCGGCTTCGTCCATCAGCCAGCCGTGATAATTGCAGCGGATGCCGCGCTCCTCGACGATGCCGTAGGACAGGTCGGCGCGCCGATGCGGGCAGTGGCGGTCCAGGAGGCCGACGCGGCCGCCGGCGTTCTTGTAGAGCACGAGGTCCTCGCCCAACAGGCGGACGGCCTTCACCGGATTGCTGTCGAGCTCGCTCGCGCCGCCGATCGGCTGCCAGTAGCGCCGCAACAGCTCGCCCATGGGTGAGCTCGGCCCGACCTCGGTGAGCAGGCGATTTTTCTCCGCGGACAGCACGCCCGTCCTCCTTATGACGTCGCAGCGGCGTAACTTCTCAGCTCTCCAATCCCGTCGGCACGTTCTTGCTCTCGCTTTGCAGCTTCATCCCGGCCGCGAGCGCCATGGTCTCCATCAGCGCCGCAAAATCCTTCTGCA
>DASXIG010000268.1:0-7195 GCA_036498105.1 Xanthobacteraceae bacterium
GCAAAATGACGGAGGAGGAGGCCTATAAGATCCTTGGCTTGCAACCGGGGGCGAGCGCCGACGAGATTGGCCGGTCCCACCGGTCGCTCATGAAGAAACTGCATCCCGACCAAGGGGGGTCGACGTACCTCGCGGCCCGCGTCAATGAAGCCAAGGACGTCCTTTTGCGCCGCCATCGCTGAAACTCCTTTACTCTACGCACGTGGGGGCGGCTCCTTTCCGACGCGGCTTCCTGTTGGTGTCAGTTCTTCAAAGTTACGCAATCGAAGTCGTTGCGCTTGAGATACTTGCAGGCGGCTTCAGCCTTGTCCCTGTCGAATCCGGCGAACCGGGCGCGATAGTAGGTCGTGCCTCCTTTGTCGATCGTCTCGGTGAACGGATCGGCGCCCGTCAGGATCTTGGAGGCCTTGCTTTGGGCGGCTGTGAGACGCTGCTTCGCCTCCTGCTCGGCATGATAAGCGCCCACTTGAATGATCCAGCCGTTGCGCATCTGCGCTTTGGGCGGGAGAGCGGCCTCCGTGGAGGCGGAAGAGGAGGACTGCGTGTCCGGTTTCGTTACGAGCTGTGCCGGAGCAGCAGGCTCTGATGGGCCACTCGTCGGAACTGCGGCAACTACAACCGGCACTGAGGCCGGCTCGGGGTTCACTTTGGCCGGCGCGCTGGACACCGGGACCGAAAGCGGTCGGGAGCGCTCAACCGGCTTGGCTGGCCCTGCCGGAACAACGTGCAGCGGTGCAAGCGACCCCGCGGGCGGCATTGGATTGCCGGCCCTGACGCTCAGTGTCTTGACCAGCACGGGACGAAGGGGCTCAGTTGAACCCACGACCGGCTGTGCGCTGGACGCCGTTGTGAGACCGGTGCTCCGCTCAGCCGGTGGGTCGGCCGTGGAGGCCACCGCGCTGAGTCGGACCGGTACGCTGGCGACGCTCGCCACCGCATATCGCGGCTCGGCGTTCGCCTCAGGAGTTTGCTCGGGCTTCTCGGATGTGGGTTCGATCTGCGCGACGGCCTTCGCATCTCGCTTCACGGCGGACTTGGCAGGGGCGCTCTGCTCACTGCTACCGGCGGGCGCCGGAGCCGCCTCCGCAACCATCGGCGCGGTGCGTTTCGTCGATGCCTGAGCGATTTTGTCACTGATCAGCTCGCGCATTCGCGCATCACGGCTGCCTGCGCTTCCGCCCCCCATCACCACAGCCACCACGTAGCGGTTCCCTCGGTGAACCGAGGTGACAAGATTGAACCCGGAGGCACCGATGTAGCCGGTCTTAATGCCATCCACGCCTTCGACGCGGCCCAACAGATTGTTGTGATTTCCAATCGACTGACCGCGGAAGGTGAATGACCGGATGGAAAAATACTTATAGTAACGCGGGAAGCGTTCCTGAATGGCGCGGCCCAGGATCGACTGGTCGCGTGCGGTGGTTACCTGGTCATCGTCCGGCAGGCCGGATGCATTTCTGTACACGGTGCGGCTCATCCCGAGCGCCTGCGCCTTGCGCGTCATCAGCTTGGCGAACTCCTCCTCGTCGCCGGCGATCCCCTCTGCGACTACGACCGCAGCGTCGTTTGCCGAGCGCGTGACCATTCCCTTGATCGCATCTTCCACCTGCAGGGTACTGCCGGGTTTCAACCCAAGTTTTGTGGGGCTCTGTCCGGCAGCCTCTGGCGAGACTTTGAGCTGAGTATCCAGCTTGAGCTTGCCGGTTTCGAGCTGCTCAAAAAGCAAATACAGCGTCATGATCTTGGTAAGCGATGCCGGATGGCGCCGGGCATCGGGATTGGTCTCGTGCAGCACCTTCCCGGAATTGGCATCCACGACAATGTCGGAGTATGGCGCAGCTTGAGTTGGACCGCTTGCTAACATCAAAACCGCAGTAACAAAGGAACCGCACGCGACCAAGCGAAGCCCATTCGGGGCTCCGGATCCGATCCGCAGCATGATATTTCCCCCGTCCCCGTCCCCGTAAGTGCCCAGCCGAGCACCGACACCCCTCTCAAACCGAGGTCCAACGATTGGATGAGGCAAAAAAGGCGGTTTTCTGAAATTTTCCGGCCTTTTTGGCGCCCCATCCCGTCGTTCTCCCAACGGTTTGCCAGAAGTCTCCTTCCGGTTTTCCCGGTATGATCCCCAGGAATCCTAGAGAGGGCCGCTTGCGAAAGCGTAAACGGGGGGACGCCGCATGTTCTGTTGCGGCGCAAAATAAACCTTGACGTTTTTGTGCAGTGCAATATATTAACGGCGGTCTCTCGGGCTGTAAATTGCCAGAGAAACGCATCCCCTCATCAGCCGTCGGCTACCGCCGGAAAGGAAATCACATGGTCAGGAATATCGAAGAGGTACAACAGCTCGGAAAGGAGCAAATCGACGCGACAATGAAGTCGTTCGGCGCGTGCTCGAAAAGCATGCAGGCGATTGCGGTGGAGCTCGCCGACTACTCCAAGCGCGTGTTCGAGCAGGGCACCGCCGCGACTGAAAAGCTCATCGGCGCCAAGTCGCTCGACAAGGCCTTCGAGGTGCAGAGCGACTTTGTCAAGAACTCGTACGAAGGATTCGTGGCGCAGGCCACCAAGCTGGGCGAACTCTATACGGATCTCGCCAAAGAGGCTTACAAGCCGTTCGAGACCCAGTTCGGCAAATTTCCTTCGGCAGTGAAGTAACTCGTTCGTTGGCGGAAATCACAAGCCGCTCATTGCGAAAAGCCCGGCCATGACGCCGGGCTTAGCTTTTGGGGGCGTTGCTCGGCTGGGCAGCGGCAGCTCCATATTCCTTTTCCTGGGTTTGGTCACCGCCATATCTCGGCGCCTTCACTGAGTTTCGAGGGAGACCTCGTAAGGGAGAGTCTATTCTCCTTGGCCAAAATGCGGGCATTTGCCTTCATTGGCAGCGGATCTTCGGCTGGCGGATAATCCGGAACTTTCTGCGACCCTGCCGCGAATTGCCCGCAATTGAGTCGCGATCCTTACGCTTCGGGACGGTCTGGCGAAGGAGCTTCTCAGAGACTAATTCTAATTGCCGGGCTAAGCCCGCCGGCGTAGCCGTGCAGCAGGGCGCTGCTCCCTCTATGATGTTTCCGTGATGCTGGGGACTTCCGAGACTGTGCTGTTCGAAGCCACGATGAGCCAAAGACCGACCGAGACGCCTAGCGATACCGAGATACGTGCAGGCAATGGATGGCGGGTACCGCACTTGGGAGGCGATAACGGTGCCAAGCGGCGGCCCGGCGGACCTGGTACTGCGGTCATCACCAAGACCAAGCCGCAGACCAAGCGGCCTCATCTCTATCGTGTGCTGCTCTTGAACGACGACTACACTCCGATGGAATTCGTGGTGCATGTGCTGGAGCGCTTTTTCAACAAGGACCACGAGACCGCCCATCGGATCATGATGCACGTGCATCAGCATGGGATCGGCGAGTGCGGCATCTACACCTATGAAGTAGCCGAGACCAAAGTGACGCAGGTCATGGACTTTTCCCGCAAACATCAGCATCCTCTTCAGTGCGTGATGGAAAAAAAATGACCGCGATAGGACTGGGGGAACACCCGCACACACTCAAGCGTTACCACGAGGCCTGACATGCCCACGTTCTCGCGCAATCTCGAGCAGTCGTTGCACCGCGCGCTGGCGCTAGCCAACGAGCGGCATCACGAATACGCCACGCTGGAGCACTTGCTGCTGGCGTTGCTGGACGACCAGGATGCCGCGGCCGTGATGCGGGCATGCAACGTTGATCTGGACAAGCTCCGGCGCGGGCTCGTCGCCTATCTCGAGAGTGAGCTCGAGAACCTGGTGAGCGACGGCAACGAGGATTCGAAGCCCACGGCCGGGTTCCAGCGCGTCATTCAGCGGGCCGTCATCCATGTGCAGTCCTCCGGACGCGAGGAGGTGACCGGCGCCAACGTGCTGGTGGCTATCTTTGCCGAGCGGGAAAGTCACGCGGCCTATTTTCTGCAGGAGCAGGATATGACCCGCTATGACGCTGTCAATTATATCAGCCACGGCATAGCAAAGCGGCCCGGCATGTCCGAAGCGCGACCGGTGCGGGGCTCCGAGGATGAGACTGATACCAAGAGCGGCGACGATTCCAAGAAGAAGGGGGATGCGCTGGAGGCCTATTGCATCAACCTGAACAAGAAGGCGCGCGAGGGGAAGATCGATCCGTTGATTGGTCGCGATGCCGAGATTAGTCGCACGATCCAGGTGCTCTGCCGGCGGCAGAAGAACAATCCTCTGTTCGTCGGCGATGCCGGCGTTGGGAAGACCGCCATCGCCGAGGGTCTCGCTCGCCGGATCGTGCACGGCGAAGTGCCGGACGTGCTCAAGAATGCAACCGTTTTCTCGCTCGACATGGGGACCCTGCTTGCCGGGACGCGCTATCGGGGCGATTTCGAAGAACGCCTCAAGCAGGTGATCAAGGAGCTTGAAGCCTATCCCGGCGCGATCATGTTCATTGACGAGATCCACACCGTGATTGGCGCCGGCGCCACCTCGGGCGGCGCGATGGATGCTTCGAACCTGCTCAAGCCGGCGCTCGCGTCCGGGACTTTGCGCTGCATCGGATCCACCACGTACAAAGAATATCGGCAGTATTTCGAGAAAGATCGCGCCCTCGTGCGGCGATTTCAGAAGATCGACGTCAACGAGCCGACCGTGCCGGATGCAATTGAAATCCTCAAGGGGCTGAAGCCGTATTTCGAGGACTATCACAAGCTCAAATATACCGGTGAGGCAATCAAGGCGGCGGTCGAGTTGTCGGCGCGCTATATTCACGACCGCAAGCTGCCCGACAAGGCGATCGACGTGATTGACGAGTCCGGGGCGGCGCAGATGCTGTTGCCGGAAAGCCGTCGCAAGAAGACGATCGGGATAAAGGAGATTGAAACTACGATTGCGACCATGGCTCGGATCCCGCCCAAGACCGTGTCAAAGGATGACGCCGTGGTGCTGCAGCACCTCGATCAGACGCTAAGGCAGGTGGTCTACGGCCAGGACCGGGCCATTTCGGCGCTGTCTGCTTCGATCAAGCTCGCTCGCGCAGGGTTGCGCGAGCCCGAAAAGCCGATTGGTTGTTACCTGTTCTCCGGGCCAACCGGTGTTGGCAAGACTGAGGTGGCAAAACAGCTTGCTACGGCCTTGGGCGTTGAGATGATTCGCTTCGATATGTCCGAATATATGGAGCGGCATACGGTGTCGCGCTTGATTGGCGCCCCTCCAGGTTATGTTGGGTTTGACCAGGGCGGCCTGCTCACCGACGGCGTGGATCAGCACCCGCACTGCGTCCTGCTCCTGGATGAGATCGAGAAGGCGCACCCCGACTTGTACAATGTGCTTCTGCAGATCATGGATCACGGCAAGCTGACCGATCACAACGGCAAGCAGGTGGACTTCCGCAATGTGATCCTGATCATGACCACTAATGCAGGCGCGGCAGACTTGGCGAAACAAGCGTACGGGTTCACGCGCATCAAGCGCGAGGGGGACGACCTGGAGGCAATCAATCGCCTGTTCGCGCCGGAGTTCCGCAACCGCCTGGACGCGATCATCACGTTTGCCCATCTCACTCCCGAGATCATCGCCAAGGTGGTCGAGAAGTTCGTGCTGCAACTTGAGGCCCAGCTCGGGGATCGCGATGTCACCATCGAGCTTTCCGACGAGGCGGCCAAATGGCTCATCGAGCATGGTTATGATGAGCAGATGGGGGCACGGCCAATGGCGCGGTTGATCCAGGAGACGATCAAGAAGCCCCTGGCCGACGAGGTTCTGTTTGGGAAGCTCAAGGCGGGCGGGCACGTTCGCGTGGTGTCCATGAAGGACGAGACGGGCGCGGAAAAGCTCGGTTTTGAATACCTGGATGGTCCGGTGACGCCGAAGCCCGAGAAGATTCCCGATCGCGGTGCCAAGGCCAGGCGGAGGCCGCCGCGGCGCAAGACGACCGGACCACGCGGCGATGATGGTCCGCCCTCTCCGCGCGGCTCCGTACCGAAGGTGCCGTTGGTGAAAGTCTAGCTCTGCCCAGAGCCTAGGCAGCAGACCTCAATCTCCCACGGTCCGAGCCAGGAATGCTTGCGCAGGCGATGGCCTGTTGACGCATGCGCCAGAGCAATCTCGCACCCAAGCCCGGTAACGTAGCCGAGGAGACCGGCAGTCCCGCAATTCCCAACGCGACGGCGGCAAAAGCAACGCCCAGATGGGCAAGCATGAGCCCATAGCGTGAATAGCCGGGATCCTATGCGATACTGCTGGCGATATACTGCGCGCCCAATGGGATGCGCCGGAAACCCTGCTCGATACGCCGTGCCAGCGGCGCTGCCGATGGCAGCATCAGGAAATAATGCGATTGAGCGGCATGGAGTCCAGCATCCGCCATCAGCGCCCGCGTCCTGCCGGCGCGCAACAATACCGCATCGCGGTCAAAATTCGCAGCGCGCCACCGCGAGCCTGGTCAGTGGATTGAATGGGTTATGTTCAATAAGGCAGACCAAGCCGCCCGGGCGGACTACCCGCCGCATCTCGCGCAGGAAGCCGACCCACTGCGATGGCGGCACATGATGCAGCACGCAGATCGCTATCGAAAGATCGAAGGTCGCACTATCGTAGGGAAGAGTCTCACCCACATAGGTTTCGTACTGGACCTCGGGATTCCTGATCCGCGCTTGAGCGACGCTGGCGGCCGAGACGTCGGCGCCGCATAGCCGACCGAACGTGCCGCGTACGAATGGATGAAGTTCACCGACGCCGCAGCCGACATCGAGCATGTGGGGATTGTGCATGCCGTGCAAGCGGGTGGCAATGACCTCGCGCAGCGCGTCCGCTTTAGCCTTGGTGAAAAAGCTGTGCGGAATGCGGGAGAAGTCAATCGATGATTGGACGACCGCACCAAAACTCTTGTCGTAAGTATCAAATAACTCGCCCATGTGGCCTCCTCAGCGCGCCGACGCGCTTAACAGCGCACGCGCTTGCTTCGGCTCACGCTCGAACCCCAGTTTTTGCGACACGACATACAACGGCCGCCGCTTCACTTCGGCGTGGATGCGGCCAATATAAAGCCCCATAATGCCGGTCATCAGCATGTTGATGCCGCAAAGGAAAGAAATGACAATGATGGTCGACGACCATCCCTCAACGAGATGGCTGTGCATGAACCACAGACTGGCCACATAGAACCCGTAGAGGACCGCGCAGGCCGACACAGCC
>DASXIG010000269.1:0-4928 GCA_036498105.1 Xanthobacteraceae bacterium
ACCTTCACCTGACAGTCGTGGTCGAGTGGATTGCATCTTGCCGCCCTTTGGCCAAGCGGCAGTGTAACGGATTGGCGTGGCTCACGTCAGGTGTTCGCTGCAGCGCGGGATTTCGGCTCGGCTTACGTCCGCAGCGGGTCGTAAGCCGAATCGCTTCTCAGGGCTCCGATGTCAGCTCCCGCGAGGTGCAGACATACTCGGGAAGAACGCGCCCTGCTACGTCGGCCTGCCTCTCGCCGGCCGTGAGCGCGCGGTCTTGCATCACGACGGCGCTCGAAAGCGCCAAATTAGCCGGCCCGGCCGGATAGGTCACTGATATGTTTGCAGTCTTCGGTCACCTGGTCCGAAACACAAGAAGGGCCGCCTCGCGGCAGCCCTTCCATTGTCGAGCCGTGATCCGGCTAAACCAACGTGAGACCGCCGTTTTCAGGCGGGGACCCCCTGAGAGGCGAGGATCCAGCTCACGGATGCCGGCGATCGCGGCGATTGACAATGAGACACTGGATCACCTCCTTTCTGTTTGTGGACGACTCACGCAATGTAAGGCCTGCCGCCCCAATTTGGAAGCCGGAAACTTTGAACAGGTGGGTCACCGACAGGCGCAGATCCAGCTCCCGCTTGGGTCTCGATACCACGTCCCCGCGATGACTGATTTGGAATGCGGTCAGTATTTCAACCGCTTACCGCGAAAAATACCTCGAATTTCGCAGAATACGCGAGTCAGAGTCGATCTTAACGGATAAGATGCAGGGCTCCGCGAGCGGAAAAGCCGGCCCACCGCGGTACAGCCAGCGGGGGATGAAAATGGCGCCATTGCAAACAACAATAAATCTGCAAGGGATTCCCTACCTCCGGTGGAGCGGGTAAGCTGATACCTCGACAATACCCCCTGCATTCGCCAGCCTGGCCCAACCGGGATTCGACCCTGAGGACACCATACCGCCGGAAACAAAACACCTGGCGCGCTCACCGCGGCCGGGCTCGGACATAGCTCTGAAGGATGCCTGTTCGTACTTGAGTTATGTTTCAATTGCAAGAAGTTTTTTGTCCGGGTGCCGCCCTCTTAACCTGCAAGGCGCGCATCCCTATCCGTAGGGGGCGAGGCATTGCCTCGCCCTGGTTCGGCAAGCGCGGCGGTGGATGGAGGGCGACGCATGCGTCGCCCCTACGCAAGGTCCTGAGATCTCGCCCAATGCCGATTTGAAGAAGGATGCTGTTGCATCGTCCAGTCATCCCGCGACGTCGATGTCTCTCCATGATACGGTAACACGAAGGAAGCACGCCGATGAAGCTCTACATCACCCCCGGCTCGCCCTATGCGCGGCTGGCGCGCATCGTGGTCGTGGAGAAGGGACTGGAGAAGTGTGTCGAGATCATCGCCGCGAAGACGCGCACCGCCGGCAGCCTCTACTATCAGATCAACCCCTCGGGCCGCGTGCCCTACCTCATCGACGACGCCGGCGTCGGCATGGAAGACAGTCAGATCATCTGCGCCTATCTGGATTGCCTCGACGGCAAGCCCCGGTTTCAGCACGCGCTGTTTGAATCCGATTGGGCCTACCGCCGGCTCGAGGCCAACGCGCGCAGCATGTGCGAAGGCATTTGCGTATGGGTGCGCGAGATGAACCGACCCGAGGGCCAGCGTTCCCCGATCGCGCTCGCGCACGAGGCTGTGCGCAGCGCGCGCATGGCCGACCTTTTCGAGGCGCGCGCGTCCGATTCGCTGATGCAGGAACCGCCCAGCATGGCACACCTGATCCTCGCCGTATCTGTGGACATCGCGCGCAAGCGGGGCCTCGGCGATCTCACCGACGGCCGACCGCAGCTCGCTGCGTGGATGCGCCACATTTCCGGCCTGCCGGGAATGCGGGCAACCGCGTTGCCCTGACTACTCCTGCGCCCAGTTGCGCTGGGAATAGCCGGGCCGATCCTGCACGCCGATGTCGCCCGCCACGGGCATGCGCTCCGATGACGGACGAAACGTGCCGAGCGCCCGGTCCCAGAAGGTGAAGAACAGCCCGAAATTGAAGTCGCCTTCACCTGCCCAGTTCACATGGTGCAGCCGGTGCGTGGCGCCAATCGACAGCAGGCTCCCGAACGGCCCCAGGCGATAATCCACATTCGAGTGCTGGACAATGAGCTGCACCGAAGTTGCCAATCCCAGGAGCACGGTGACCTCGAGAGGCATGCCGAGCAAAATGAGCGGCAAAGCGGCAACTGCGAGATCGATCTGCTGATGCAGGGGATGACGCACCAGGCCATTGAAGCTGTAAAGCCTATCAACCCCGTGATGCACGGAATGGAGCTTCCACAGCCACCCCACGCGATGGCTCGCGTAGTGCATGAGGGTCGCTCCGAGATCCGCAATGAGAATGGCCATGAGCAGCTGAGTGCAGAGCGGCGATTCGCGTGGCCAGAACCCATGCCACGGCAGCGCCCATGCGATCAGCTGCAGCCAGGCAAGCCCTCCGAGGCTCGAGAGCTCGTAGACGAAGCCGTGCGTTGCATCCTTGCCGGCGTCGCCGTGGGAGACGTTCCACGCCGTCTCGTAGGGCAGGACGCGTTCCATCAGCAGCGCGACTGCGATCGCCGGCACCAGCAGCAGGCTGACCTTCCACAGCCGCATCTCGCATGCCGCCAGCACAACGGCACAGCCGTTGATCCCGATGAGCATGAAGGGGACGTAGGCGTATCGCGCAAAAAGCCGGAAGAACGCCATGAGGTTGCTGCTCGCTTGATCCAGTTGCTCGCACCCTAAGGGCATCGGAAGAGAAGCGCTGTGACCCCGATCACAGATTTCGCATTTGAGCCGCGGCTCGGGATTCGTGCTATTTTTCTTGCTATTTTTCTTGCGGCTCCATCCTTCGAGGCCCGCGCATGCGCAAGGCCTGAACGTGTGGTAAGACCTCGTCCTGCGCGGGCGCCTCAGGATGACGACGCGGTGCACGGCACGGCGAAACCTTGCGATGCAGCATGGTTAATGGCGGACGGACCGCATGACCTGGTCGATCATCGCTCGCGATCGGCATACCGGGCAATTCGGAATCGCCGTGGCCACGCGTTTCTTCGCCGTGGGAGCGCTCGTTCCCTACGTCAAATCTCGGATTGGCGCGATCGCCACCCAGGCGCTGGTGAATTCCTTTTACGGCACCGAAGGCTTGCGGCTCCTGGAGCAAGGCAGGAGCGCGCCGGAAGTCGTGGCCGCGGTGACGGCGGCCGACGCGGGACGCGAGCACCGGCAGGTCCATGTGATGGATGGCCATGGCCGCATCACCGCACATACCGGTACAGCGTGCATAAAGTGGTGCGGGCATCGCGCCGGCGACAATTTCTCGGTCGCGGGCAACATGCTCGCGGGGCCGCGAGTCCTCGATGACACGGCGAGCGCCTATGAGCTCGGCGGCGCGCTCCCGTTTGTGCGCAGGCTGATCACCGCGATGCGCGCGGGCGAAGCCGCCGGCGGCGACAAACGCGGGAGGCAATCGGCCGCGCTCGTCATTTGCGGGGAGGAGGAATGGTCCGATCTCGACCTGCGCGTGGACGATCACGCCGATCCGCTGGCGGAGCTCGAACGCCTTGAAGCCGTGAGCCGCGAGTATTTCGTGCATTTCATGCGGCTGCTGCCGACCCGGCGCGACCCGGTGGGGCTCACCGATCGGCATGCGCTCGACGACGCGGTCGCAACGGCGGCCGCAGCAGCAAGGCAAACTCGGCGTGAGGCGAAGGCCGGAGCACACCTGCCGGTGAAGTGGGATCAGTGGTAGCGGCACAAGGGGGGGCACACCGCGTGCGATGTCAAGCGGCGTGCGTGCCTGGCACCCGCCCATTTGGCAGATCGAGGGTGCGCTCTCCGGGCGAACCATAATAGTCCCAGGCCCATTCGTGGCCGAGATAAACAAAAGGGCCGACAATGAAGCCGAAGGCCGACAGCGCCGCCGCCGTGGCGAGCTCGCCGACCACCACGTAGCTCATGGTGAAGTCCATCGCAGTAGCGAGAGTGCGAAAGGTGATGGTCTTCGCCAACGGCCGATTGATCGTAAACCCTGCCGGACTGGCCAGCGGCGCGTTTGCGTCCGGCCGCAGCGGCAGGGGAACCGGGAGGTCGACAGCGGTTCCCCACAGACTGACGCTGCGCTCGCTAGCAGGGCTGAAATAATTCCACGCGGTTTCGTGGGCAAAATAGAACACGGGGCCAACGACCAGGGTGACGGCTGACAGACCAGTCGCCGCGGCGAGCTCGCCGATCACCACGTAGTTCGAGGCGAAGTCCAATGTCGTCACGATGATCCGAAAGGTGATGGTCTTTAGCAGGGTTTGTTTGATCGCGAGCCCGGCGGGGGCGGCCGGCGGCACCTTGACGTCCGGCCGGTCCGGCAGCGGAACCGTGGGCTCGTCCCGCCGGCGGATGCTTGAGCTCAACAGCGGCCGCAGACGCCGGCGGACCTGGGGCAGGTACTTGGGCCCTAAGAACTTGGGGGCCAGGATGGCGGCGCCGCCAATGACCATCCCCGGGATAAGTGCCACCTCGAACAAGGCGACACCTGCAGCGATGACACCAACGGTCGCAGCGATATTGACGAAATCCTGCGTGGGACTCGCCTCGTCAGCGGCCAGTCCGGATCCGCGGTGGACGTCGGCTTTGGACTTCGACACGGCACTCTCCCGTCTGGGATTAGTTGGCCTACATGTCAGAATGACGACACCGACCCGCGCGGCTGAATTTCCGTATACCCGTCGCGCTCGCGCACGAACATGCGGCCGGTCGCAACATCGAAATATGCACCATGCAGGAGCAGCCTGCCGCTGCGCACGGCATCGGCCACATAGGGAAATGTCAGCAGATTTTCCAGGCTCCTGCTGATGGAAGCCTGCTCCAGGCGGGTCAGATAGTCACCATCGGCATCGGGAGGCCCCGCCAATTCGGCCGC
>DASXIG010000270.1:0-2609 GCA_036498105.1 Xanthobacteraceae bacterium
CGTATCTTTCGGGCGACGGTCTCGGGCGAGCCGATGAACACCAGATCGTGTTTCGTGAGATAATCGGGATCGAACAAGTTGGCCATGATCTCCGACGCGCCGGGTTCGCCACGGCCGATGAATTTCTTCGCATGGGCGCGCACCCGCTGGTCGAAGGTCTCGCCCGGCTGGGCCGGCGGCAGAAACCCCTCATAGGCTCTGCTCGCGCGCAAGAGGCCGCCTGTTATTGCCTTTTCGTCGGTCTCATCGACATGAACAATGGTGCAGTAGGCGATCTTCGGCCGCTGCGGCCAGCCTGATTGTTTCCAGTCCTCCAGAAACTTGCGGTATCGCGGCGCTGCATCGTTGCGGGGATAGATCAGGAAATAGCCGGGATTGATGCCGTTGAGCGCGCAGAACTCCAGTGTCTGCGGATCGCGGCTCATCATCCAGAGGGGCGGATGCGGGCGCTGGACTGGCTGCACCGCGAGTTGCGTGCGATCGGTATGGAAGGCGTTACCCTGAAACGAGAACGGCTGCGTCTCCCCGAACGCCGCGCGCATGTAACCGACGAACTCCAGCGTCGGGGATTTGCGAAGGTCGTAATCGAGCCCAAAGGGCCGAAAGTAATCCGGATTGATGCCGGGGACGAGGCCCAGCTCCAGCCGGCCTGCGAGCATCTGGTCTACGATGGCGATCTCTTCGGCCAATCGCAGCGGATGATAGAGGGGTACGATGTACCCCATGGGTCCGATGCGCATGCGCCGCGTGCGCGCGCCGGCCCCAACCGCATAGAGGCTGGGCGAGGATATCCAGCTCTCGTCCGGGCGAAAGTGATGCTCCACGCAGAAAGCGTAGTCGAAGCCGAGCACGTCACAGAGCTCGAGCTCGCGCCAGAGCTCCTCATACCGCTGGTGGGCGGTCATCCCGGGCTTGCCCCAAACGTGCGAGAAATGTGCGAATTCCATTCAAGCTCCTACTTTGGCGGCGCCCAGCTGCTCAGGGTAGGCGATAACGCACGCCAGTGTCCCGATTCGTTTCATCGTGCGGCAAGGTCATTTACGAATTTCGGAATCGAAGGACCCTGGAAAACCTATGATTCTAGTGTGGCTTTGGTTCGGAAGTTCGCAATCGGAGCTCGCCGCAAGAATGATGCGGACTCCTGAACCGCCACACCAGGAGGTCGGGGGACCGCAACGTCGAAACGAGGTTTGGAATGGATTTGCTTGCGCGACTCAAGGAAAAACCGCTCCCTTTTGCTGATCTGCTTGGGATCGAGGTGGTCAGCGCCGCTCCGGACAAGATCGTCGGCGAGATGGCGGTACGCCGCGAGCTCTGCACCCGGCCGGCTGTGCTCCACGGCGGAGCCGTGATGGCATTTGCCGACACGCTGGGTGCGCTCGGAACCCTGGCCAACCTGACAGAAGGAAGCGGCACCGCAACCATCGAAAGCAAGACCAATTTCATCGCCGCCGCGCCTGTCGGCAGTCGCATTGTCGGCGAGGCGACGCCCCTGCATCGCGGGCGCCGGACGATGGTATGGCAGACGCGCGTGGTGACCGCCGATGGCAAGCTCATCGCCATCGTCACCCAAACCCAACTTGTATTCTCGAATTCGGCGAACCGCGGATGAGCATCACACGGCATGAGCTTCCGAGCTCGCGCGCATGGGAACGTATTCCTGAACCACCGCCCCGCTGAACGGAGCATGCAGTGCAGAATTGTCACACTTCCGCATTTTGCCGCCATGGGGAGTATGCGCCCCCAATGCCGCCTCAGTGATGCCAACAAGTTCATGCATATACATCCCCGGGCAAAAGATATTTCAGCGGGGGGATGCTGGATGTCGATAATTCTTTTCGTGACCGCCGTCGCACTGCTCAGCTTAGGGTATGTCCCGGCCTTGGACGACTGAGGCCTATTGCGGGCGGATATTGGCCTTTTCGACCACGCCGCCCCACTTGGCGATCTCCGTCTCCATATACTTGCCGAACTCGGAGGAGCTCATTTCCATTGCCGAGGCGCCTTCGCGCGCGAATTGCTCCTGCAGCTTGGGCGACTGCAGGGCCGCCTGAATGTCGTTCTTCAGCTTCTCGATGGTCCCTGCCGGGGTGCCGGCTGGGGCGACGATGCCCCACCAATTGTTGGCCTCATAGCCCGGCACGCCGGCTTCGGCGATGGTCGGTACGTCGGGAAGGACCGGGGCGCGCCGCAATCCGCCCGTTCCCAATGCCTTGAGCTGCCCTGATTGAATAAACGGCGTGGTCTGGATCAACGAGCTGAACACGATATTGACGTGCCCGCTGATCACGTCGGTCATGGCGGGTCCGCCGCCCTTGTACGGCACGTGAAGGATGTTGGCACCGGCCATGAGCTTGAACAATTCGCCCCCGAGATGCTGGAAGCTGCCGACACCGGCAGACGCGTATTCCAGCTCGCCCGGCTTCTGCTTCGCGAGCGCGATCAGATCCTTCACCGAACTGACGGGGAGGTGCGGGTTGACGGCGAGCACATTCGGGCCCGTTGCGAGAATGGTGACCGGAGCGAAGGATTTCACCGGGTCGTAGTTGAGCTTGTAAAGCGCGGGATTGACCGCATGCGCAATCGACACGATCAGAATCGTATAGCCG
>DASXIG010000271.1:0-2004 GCA_036498105.1 Xanthobacteraceae bacterium
ATCCCAGCCGCGCGGTGCTGGTAGTCTCGCACGATCCTCGGATATTGCCGTTCGCCCAACGGGTCGTTCATATGGAGGATGGGCTTATCAAGCGCGAAGAGCGAAAAGGTGCGGGGCTTTCCAGAAAAAGCGAGGTTGAACGTGCCGTGGCCCGCCGTCGTAAGAGATAGAAAGGTCCGGATCGCTCTGGGTGTGATGCTTGCTTGTAGCATCGCCGGCTCCGGCCTGCTGCTCTATGCGCAAGAACCTGCATCCGGACCGCGCGCCAAATTGGCCGACGAGAAACGGTGGCAGGCGGTTGCTCCAGGCCGGGTGGAGCCGGTCTCCGGGGAGATCAAGCTCGCTGCGCCGGTCAACGGGCCGATCGGCGAAGTTCTGGTCAAGGCGGGCGACAAGGTCGCAGCGGGTGAGCCGCTGGTGCGGCTCAGGGATCGGGAGCCATACGCGCGCCTGGAGAGTGCCCAAGCGCAAATCGCGATGCGCAGGCGCGCGCGCGAGGACCAGGCGCCATCGAGCCGGGCGGCGGATCGGCGCAAAGCCGAAGATGCGGTTGCAGATGCCGAGCAAGCCCTCGTGGACGCGGGCGCCGCTTTCGACCGGACTGCGCTCGAGCGGCGCGCGGGCAACGCCTCGGAATCCGATGTGGACTCGGCACGCTCGGCAATGTCGCGAGCGCAGGACGCATTGAATCAGCAGAGGGCGGATTTGCGTAAGCTCGATGCCGATCCGACGACCCCGCTTCCGACTCAGGCCGAAGGCCAGCTCAATCTCGCGCGCGCGGAACTATGGGCTGCCCAGGCCACAATCGACAAGCTGACCATCCGGGCTCCGATTGCAGGAACTGTCCTGCAGGTCAACGGCAAGGGGGGCGAGATGACTTCTCCGTCCTCGTCCCAGCCCCTGGTGTTATTGGGCGACATTTCGGCCCTTCGCGTGCGCGCGGAGCTCGATGAACGCGACATCGGGGAGATCAAGATGGGTCAGACCGTTTCCATTCGGCCTGAAGCCTTCCGGGGCCGCGAGCTTCCCGGCACGGTCTCCTTCATCGCGCCCCTCGTCGAGCCGTCCCGCACCGGGACGCGCGGGCAGCGGAATCAGACGGATATTGACGTGGTGGAGGTTTTGATCGATCTGGCCGACCCTGGTCCGCTTGCCGTCGGCATGAAGGTTGACGCCTATTTCAAGTATGACAGTGTCCAGCATTAAGGTGAATACTGTGTGGTGAAACTTGGTTAACCGAATCAGCTTCAAATGCATGGCATGTCGCTCGAGCTCGCAGCACCTCGGCGACAGTCGAGCTCAGACTTCAATGCTGGCACATTTGGATCCGGAGTGTGGCTTTTCAGCACTAGTTCGAGTCCCGAGTTTCGTGTTGCTAATGGTAGCGTAGTTCACAGGGGTACCAGCCGATGAAGAAGCTTTTGATCGCACTTGTTGCGACTCTCGTCGCAGTGAGCGTCTCCGCTTGCGCCGGGATCGGTAAAGGCAAGGGCAAAGCTCCACCTCCGATCATCACCAAGGGCTGATCGAGAAAAAAGGGCCGGCGCGAGCCGGCCCTTTTGGCACTACGTCGCGCCGTTTGAACGCTACCCCGGTACTCTCCATTTCGTTTCCCAGGCGGGCGGACCACGTACGAGCCTTTATTTGACACGAATTGGGGCCGAGACGGCAGCACGGCCGCGCAACGATTTTCATTTGCTTTGACTGTTCGGTCGTGCGCGCGGCCCGGGCTCATGCTCGAGCTACCGCTCAGCAGTTGATCTGACGAACCGGTGGCCATGTCCACACGTGTCCAGAGGCCGCGCGGCATTTCCGCAACAGAAACCTGGAAATACAAGGCGAGCATCGGCTTTCCATCGACAAAAGGGGCACGCCGGGTATGGTCGCGTCAGCTCGTTCGTGAGTCGCCAACGGCCAATTACGAGGGTTTCGCCATGGTTTCGCGCTTCCTTGCCGGAGCGGTCTGCGCCACCGGAATTTTCGTCGCAACCTGCGCCAACGCCG
>DASXIG010000272.1:0-7314 GCA_036498105.1 Xanthobacteraceae bacterium
CGGGAGGTCGCACGATGGGACTCGTCGCGGTCACCCCGCGCAGGCGACGGTCGGTGAACGGCGTGCCGCACTGCGGATCGAGCGCGCACACCATCTCATCGACGGTCGGATCTTCCGCCCGAGCGGCCCCAATGCTCAGAAAGAGCGCAAGGCTGCAAAACAACAGATTGATGGATCTCATGGTTCGCTCCTCCTCGTCAGGCGGTGCACTTCTGCTCTCTTGGCACGATGCGCTGTTGATCTGGCATGGCGGCTCGCGCTCCGGGCACACGCGCGTGCTCATCCCTTTGGTAGCAGAGCCAGCCGCCGAGGTTCAATCGTTCGTTGGGGCGGGTTCCCGAGCAGTGACGGGGCGGAGATTCTGGCTGATGGGTTCGATCGTGTGGCCCCTGGATCCCGGCTCTCGTGCGTTCGGGCGAAGGCGCCCTCACGGCACTCGGCCGGGACACACGAGGGGCTTTCGTGTCCCGGACGAGCGAGCCCGGCTGGCCGGGCGAGCGAAGATCCGGGACCCAGGGCGACATGCTCGGGCCAAAGTAATGTGCGATGCTCTGCCTACCGGCTGGTCACGCTCAGCGATGGCCTTTTCAGCTGAGTTAGCGGGCGGCGACCGGAGAGCGTGATCCCAGGCTCGCCCACAATCGGCGCAGCCCCGCTGATAGAAGCGCGCGTTCGCGCTCGACCCACGCACGTATTCCCGCCTTATCGTCCTCGCGCGGTTCGATGGGGGCGTCGGGCAACGCTATCTTTTCCTCCCGCCGCTTGATCATCTGCAACAATTTGAGAATTGCCGTCAGGATGAAGAACGCTGAGATGACGGTCCATAGGAGCTGCGTTCTCCTGTCCTGGGCGGCCTTCTCGGCCTCGAACCGGGCCCAGGCCAGGCGCGCATTTTCGCGCTCTTCCGCTGCCATCCGTTCGGCATCCATGATTCTTGCGTGATCCGCATCGGCGCGGGTTTTTTGCGCGATCGTCTGCCGAGAGTTGTCTTTGGAGGAGGAGGCCGGCGGCGTGCCCACGTCCCCCGCCATCATTGCCGTCTGTTGCGGCGCCAGGAACGGGCGCAAGTCCTTGGCGGATATGGAACTGGTGCTGTATCTGGTTGCGGGTGCGACCGGGGCAGCTTCCTTCGCCGCGGGGACGACAACAGCAGCCGCCTGCTTTGATGGCTGAGCAGCGAGTTCCTTCGTCCCCGCAGACGCCGCTTCCTTCGCCGGCCCGGCAAGCGCTGCAGGATCGGCGGTGAGGAAGCGAAGGTGCCCGCGTCCATTTCGATTGGAGGCGGACCAGAGGTAGCCGGACCCGCCGACCAGGCGATAGACGGGCAACCCGAGCCGGCGCGATTGCTGCACATCGCCGAGATGATCCACCAGCATAGTCTGCTCGGAGCCACCCGCCTCTTCCGTCTTCGAGACCTCCTCGAGCTCCAGCTTGCCCCACAGCACGATCACCGCGTCGGGAGCGCCTTCGCGCTTGGGCAGGCGGATCTCGCGGGCGGGCGCTCCAAGTCTGCTCGATAGCCGTTTGACTTCCGCTTCGACGTCATCGTCGGCGAAGAATGCCGGCTTGATGTCACGGCTGACATAGGTGACGGTACGGCCGGGATCGCGCAGCACCGAAGTTGTCGCGGTGAAAGCGCCCTGCCTGCCCTTATCCTGACGGCTTCGCTGGCACCACAGGTATTGCGCGAACTGCTCGCTCGGGCTGCACTGGTACTCGCGCGGCAAAAGCATGGACTTGGCCAGGGTGACGCCGTCGACGACGTAGGGAGACGCGGCGCTTGCCTCTTGTGCGAGAGCTCCGGCGGTTGCGCAGAAAGCGAGCAGGCCTGGAATGAGCTTGCGTTGCATGACTCTGTACCCGACAAATTTGGCGCTGGCGCGCGGACGCATGGGACGGCGGTCTACCGCCCGGCACAGCGTGCGATGTTGAAGCGTTAAGTTTAACAAGGCGCTAACCTGCGCCTCAGGGAGGGGAGCCTCAGCATCCCCGCAGGAGAAGCCAATGACCAAACCCAGAGACCCTTCGAACGACAGGCCCCCATCTGTCGTCACGGGGCGCGACGGCGCCGTCGACTTTGCCGCCAAGGCGACCTCAGCGGAAGTCTCGGAGCACGAGCAGGTGGAGCGGTTTCGCCGGGTTCTGGGCAGCGCCGCGTTGGCGCTGTGGAGCGACTTGCCGCAGCCCGTCCAGGAGCAGCTCTTCGAGCGCGCGGTTCTCCTGGGGCATCAGAGCGAGCGCGACGAGATGCTGCGCGAGCAGCTTGCCAAGTTTCTGCACGACCATCACAACCGCACCGCAGGGCCTGAGGACGGGCGGTGATCACCGGAAAAATCTCCGATGTTTCAATATCCTGACCCATAAAATACATCGAATTTCACGTTCCCGTAGCATCCGAGCTTTCCTCTTAAAGTATAAGTTGCAATGCGTGGAGCACCTTTCTTCCCATAGCCGCAGGACATGAATCCCCCATCGCAATCTTGGGATGTGCAACTAGGGGAAGCATAAAATCGGGCTCGTTGTTAAAACAAGGAGATTTACAACGTTTTCGCCGCCCGCAGGTTGAACGGGTAAAAACAGCGCGAAAATGGCTCTCCCATTTGTCAATCCCCAAACGCATAAGAAGCCGTATACGGTTGATCTGCCGCAACGCCCTGGCGTTGGGACATGCGAGTCAAAGAAAGACCCGGCGCGCAGGCGGCGGCCGGGCTCGGGCATGGTTCTGAAGGATGCCTTTGTATCATTGAGTTACGGTTCACATGTCAAGAACTTTTTGGGGACCGGAAACTCACGATCAGACAAGAATCAGCGCGGCGCAGCCGGGCTGGTCCCGCCGCGGCCAGTGGTTTCGGGAGCGGCTGAAGGCGCTGCCTGCCCGGTGGTGGTTTGCGGCGGTGGTGGTGGAACGCCGGTGGCCGGCGCGGGCGCCGCCGTGACTGCCGGCGGGTTGGCAAGTTTCGGACCGCTCTGCTTGGCGGAGATCCCGTAGAACGCAAGCCCGAGCGCCACGACGATTGCGGCGATGATTGCCGCGCTCCAGCGTGCCTGACGCGGCGTCGCGCCCAAGTCGTGCGCGCTCCTCCCCGCGTCCATTCGGCCAAAACGGTCAGCCATGGTATCCTCCATCGCCAGCCCTCGAAGCTTCAACCGCGATCGATGCGCCTGCGTTCCATCTGGATATTTGATTCGACGCAGCGAGACTGTCCGTCGGGGCGAGGCACTGCCTCGCCCTCTTTCAACATCCGCGGTGGCGGATCGAGGGCGACGCAAATGCGTCGCCCCTATCGGAGATAACCGGGCCGGTGAACTCTTGTAGGGCCGATCAACGAAGCGTAATCCCCCTACCCAGCCGAACCCAAAGCGAAGCCGGCGGAGCCGTCGCGCGCGATGCGCGGCAGGAGGTCGGTTTCCCACGCGAGATATTCGCGCATGGCGGCGCTCGTGTCGTTGCCCCGCTCGTATGGCTTGAGCCACATGTCCACGGGCTCGTCGGCCATGCGGATATCGTCCGCGGTCAGGGAATGGCCAGCGGAGCGCCAGGCGGCGTTGCCGCCCTGGAGATAACGCACGGGCGCGCGCGTGAGCGCAACGGCCTCGGGCGCTGCAAGCCCCGCGATGATTCCGTCCTCGGAGGTCAGCACCAAGGTACCCGGCAGCGGAATCCTTTTCAGCGCCGCCGCAAGGCGCGAGCGGATTGCGAACCACGCGCCGGGAATATGCGCTTTGCGATATGCGCGGCTGAGCGAGAGATCGACGACAGTCGCCCCGTCGCGTTTCATCAGGTCTGCCAGCGCGGCGGCCTCGATGCGCAGCTCGGCGCGCGGGGGAGAGCCTAAAATGTTCGGCGCGGGCGATCCGGTCTCGCTCCCGGATTCGGGGAGGAGAAACAAATCCTTCCATCCCATCTGGCGAAGCCATGACGCCGTCATCAGCGCCCGCGCTTCGAGCTCGTCGCTGAGCACGATGCGCCCCCCGAGCGTGCCGACATACTGGTCGGTGGCCTGCACCAGCTGTCCGCCGGGCGCCGAGAGCGCGCCGGGAAAGTGGCCGGCCTCGTATTCTTCCGGGTTGCGTACGTCGAAGACGTAGAGCGTGCGCGTCTTGTCGGCGCGAATGGTCTCCACCGTCCCCCGGTCGATGCGCGTCACGCCGAAGCGGCGCGCGAGCTGATCGGCCGCCCATCTGGCCCAGCGCAGCGTCGCGGACGAGACGTCCGGCACGCGGCGATGCTGACCGCTCTCGCACTGGTGCCCGGCGAGCGTCCAGCCCATGGTGCCGTTGCGCAGCGCCACCACCTTGTTCGGCACCCCGGCATTGATCAGGGATTGCGCGCCGATGATGCTGCGGGTGCGGCCCGCGCAATTGACCACGACCAACGTGTCCGGCGACGGCGCGGCATCGCGCACGCGCAGCACCAGCTCGGCTCCGGGCACGTTGATGCCGGTCGGGATGGAGACGCGCCGATACTCGTCGAACGGCCGGCTGTCGAGCACCACGAGATTCTTGCCCGCGTGCATCATCGCCTGGAGCTCGTCGGCCGAGATGCTGGGCGTCGCGCAGGCATGCTCGACCATCTCGCCGAAGGCCTTGCTCGGCACGTTCACACCGGAGAACAGCTCCAGGCCGGCCTCGGCCCATGCCGCCACTCCGCCCGCCAGCGCGAACAGGTTTGTGTAGCCGGCATCCGCGAGGACATCAGCGGCGCGCTCGGCGAGCCCGTCGGCTTCGTCGCACAGCACGATGCGGGTGTCATGCCGGGGGATGAGACGCGCGAAGTTGAGCTCCAGCCGGCTGAGCGGGACCGAGCGCGCGTGCAGGAGATGGCCGCGCGAGAAGATCAGCTCCTCGCGCACATCCACGACGGCTAGCTCGCTCCCGTCAGCGAGCATCGCGCGGACTGTATGGGGTGCGATGGGGTGCAACATTTTCTCCGTCATGGCGTGGGCTGCTGTTGGGCATTCACGGCGTGATTACAGATCAGCCTCGCTGTCATTCCGGGGCGCCGTATGTAGGGGCGGGTTTCAAACCCGCCGCTACAGCGGCGAGCCCGGAATCCATAACCCCAGTCAGCAGTTGGCTCGTTCGTCCATCGCAACCGCCACGGCCTGGGGTTATGGATTCCGGGCTCCGCTCGCTGTGCTCGCGGCCCCGGAATGACAGCGAAGGCTACGTCGCTTGCTGCGGGGCCATCTGATTGACCTTGCCGGTGGCGAGGTCGAAGCTCACGCGCGGGATGCGGTCGAGATTGGTGCCGGTGACGCGCACGAAGCGCGCGTGGTCCGGATAGTCGATCGAGTGGATCTTGCCGTCCTGATAGATGCCGGCGTGCCCCGGCACCAGACGATATTTCTTGACCGGCTTGAGCTTGGCCTTGCCGGGATCGCCGCCGTTGTCCTCGCGCTCCCATTCCGTCATCTCGGTGTAATGGGTGGCCTGGCCGTAGATCGCCCACGAGGCACCGTGGTCGTGCGGCGGCGAGATGCGCGCCTTGTCGTTGATATGGGCGAGGACCTGAAAGCCGAGCTCGGGATCCTCGTAGAGGAGCTTGAGCCCGCGCGGCACGTTGTCTCCGCAATACTCCTCGACGAACTCCTTGTTGGCGAGCAGGCGCTCGAGCCGCGTGCGCACCTCCTCGCGTCCGCCCGGTCCGGGATCGCGTTTGAGGATCGCGCGGCAATCAGATACGAACGCATCGAGGTGGTACGACATAGCATCTGTCTCCCTGTTGAATTCGGTAATCGCCTTGTCCAGCGCGCGGCCTTCCTCGTCCGCCAGCGCCGCCTTGATGAGCGCGCCGAGCGCCGCTCCGGCGCCGGCTCCCTGGTTGACTTGGGCGCGCAGCCGCGGAAGGAGCGCCATGAGCTTATCAGATTTGGCGCGCCCGCGCTCCAGCGTCTCGCCGTAGCCCTTCACCAGGCCGCGCAGGCGCGCAAGCTCGAGCGCGAGCGCATAGTCGGCGGTGGCGGTCTCGGCGACATGATCGAGCCATGCTGAAATCTCACCTTGCTCCCGCGCAAAGCGCAGCGAGCGGCGGCGCAGCGGCTTGAGCCTGCTCAAGGCATAAAGGAGGAGGAAGCCGGAGAGCGACGTGGTCTTGACGATTTTGCCTCTGCGCAGCGCGCGATCGAGGAGCCCGCGCGCCCAGCGCGTGCGCAGAAGCCAATTGCCCGCCGCGGCGGGCAGCGTGTCGGCGATCTCCTGCACGCGGGGATGAAAGTACTCGGCGATCTCCAGAATCTGGTCGGGAGCGACCTGCACCTCCTTGCGCACGCGCGCAAAGCGGCTCGGGCGAATTTTCAGCTCGGCCACGCGGATGGTGTCCTCGTAGCTCATGGCGAGTGCGAGCTGGCGCGCCAGTTCGGCGACAAGACGGCCGGAGCCGTCGCCGTGCTGCTGCTCGATGTCCTTGAAGCGCGACAGGCGGGCGAGAAATTCTTTCGCGTAGTCCGCGTCCTGATAATCGACGAGCCGTTCGACGGCCGCCGTGACGGCGGCGCGCGCTTCGCCGCTATAGTCGCGCGCGCTTGCTTCCAGCTCACGCGCGGGGGCGGACATGTGAGTGGTCGGAAGCTCGCCGGTAGTCGCGGCGGCCTTGCTTGCTTCGCCGCTTTGGGCCGCTTCGAAGGCGGCGGAGAAAGCCGCGAGGCTGGCGGTGACGCCCACCCCGCCGCGCCGGATCGCCGCCTCGAACGCGGTGCGCTGCATGGGCAGGGCGCCGCTGCCGGCGAGCGCGCCGAAGAGGACGGCGCTGATCACGCTTCCGGTCGCGTCCGCCAAGGCGGCCATGTCGAAAGCGACGAGCCGGTGCGCGGCCTTGCGGCAGGCAGAGAACAGCGCGGAGGAGTCCGCGCGGCCGTCGGCGAGCGCGATCTTCTCCGTCATGGCAAACACGCGGTGGGTCGAGGCGACGAGCACCGTCTTGTCCGGGGTGACAAAGCCGCGCTCGACCGCGCGCGCGGCTTCCATCAGCTCGGAGGCGAGCACCACGTCGACATCGCCCGGCATGGGCAGGAGCCCGAGCACGGGCTCGCGGCCGGCCGCGGCCGCGGCCGCCTTTGGAAACAGCTCGACGTAGTAGACGGTGGCGCCGGTGCGCTGGGCCACGCCGGGCACCGAGGTCGCCTGCGCGAGGTAGCCCGCGCGCTGGGCGACATCGACGATCCAGTCCGCCAGCACGCCGCCGCCCTCGCCGCCCAGCGCAACGATGGCGATGGTGATCGGCCTGACGGGAGTGGCGGGGGTGTGCATCGTCCTACTACTGTGCCACAAGTGTCACTTCGGTGTCATTCCGAGGCCGCGAGCGTAGCGAGCGGA
>DASXIG010000273.1:0-3067 GCA_036498105.1 Xanthobacteraceae bacterium
GACCAACGACCCGATCAAGGGCTGGGAAGCAGGCTTGGTCTGGGTGTTCTTCCAGAGCTTCATCCTGATGATCGGCGGCTTCATCGCACCGATCGTGCGCCGGATCACGCCGCGAGCCGCGCTCCTCGGCACGCTTGCCGGCGTCTCCGTCACGTTCATCTCCATGCGTCCGGCGCTCGAAATGTACATGACGCCCATCATCGGGCTCACATGTTTCGCCATCATCATGGTGAGCTGGTTCGGCGGCTTTAAGTATCCAAAAGGGATTCCCGCCGGGCTCGTCGCCATTGCCGTGGGCATGCTCATTGCCTGGGGCTCCAACCTGTTCGGCCTCGGTTATGGCGGATTGAGCCTGGAGAAGCTGAGCGGCGCATTCTCCAATTTCGGGTTTTCGGTGCCGATCCCCGCCTTCGACCACGTTTTCTCCGGCTTCGAGTTTCTCGGCATCATCCTCGTGACCGCGGTCCCATTCGGCATCTACGACCTGGTCGAGGCAATGGACAATGTCGAGAGCGCGGAAGCGGCGGGAGATCCGTATCCGACCACGCGCGTGCTCACGGCTGACGGTGTTGTGAGCTTGATCGGCTGCCTCATGGGCAATCCCTTCATCAACGCCGTCTATATCGGCCATCCCGGCTGGAAGGCGATGGGCGGACGGATCGGCTACTCGGCCGCCACCGGGCTGATGGTGATCGTGCTGTCCTGGTTCGGCATCATCTCGGTCCTGCTCGCGCTCGTGCCTGTGGTCGCGATCTCGCCGATCCTGCTGTATATCGGCATGCTGATCGGCGCGCAGGCGTTCCAGACCACGCCCGCCAAGCATGCGCCTGCGATCGTGCTGGCGCTCACGCCGCATCTCGCCGCCTGGTGCAAGACGCTCATGGATGGAGCACTTGGTGCTGCCGGCACAAACGCCGCGGCCATCGGGATGGATAAGCTCGGGCAGGTGGGCGTGCTCTACCACGGCCTCGAAGTGCTGGGTGGCGGCTCGATCCTTACCGGGCTCGTGCTCGGTGCGGTAGGCGTCTTCGTCATCGAGAGGCAGTTCGCGGAAGCTTCGGCCTTCGCTCTATCGGGCGCCGTGCTCACATTCTTCGGCTTCATGCACGGGGAGTCGGTGGGATTGGCCGTCACGCCGACGGTGGCGATCGCCTATGCCATCGTTGCCGTGTTCCTGTTCGGCCTCAGCCGCGCGCCTGCGATCGTGTCCGCGCCGCTGTCCGTGGAAGAGAAAGCCATGGCGGCAACGCCCGCCGAGTGAGGTTGCCGACATCATCGGCTGCTCAATAAAGGGAAGGCCTCGGAGGAGGTTGATACTCCGAGGCCTAGCGATCCCTCATCTCTCCCCGGGGGGTTCGAAACGAGGTCGCCACGCTCAATCGAGGCAACTATCGCGCCAATCGTTCAGGGGATCGGCGGCACGGAACTTTGCAGCTGGCGAGCTGCCGCGCTGTGGCGGCGAATGAGACCGTCGATATCGAGGCCGGGGATTCTGCCCTCCTCGACCACCCACTCTCCCCCGATCATGACCCGATCCACCTTGTGAGCGCCGCACAAAACCAGGGCAGCCAGGGGATCGCCAGCTCCCGAGAACCGAAGCTCGTCCAATTTGAGGAATGCGAGGTCGGCAATCTTGCCGGGTCGAATTTCGCCAAGCTCCGGACGACCGATGCAGGTTGCAGAACCCTTCGTCACCCAGCGCAACGCATCGCGATGGCTGACGGTCGAGACGCCGTAGCGGTTGCGCTGAACCAGAAATGCGGCGCGCACCTCCTGGATGAGATTGGAACCATCGTTCGATGCGGAGCCGTCAACGCCGATGCCGACCTGGACGCCGGCGCGCTCCAGATCGCAGACCGGGCAGCAGCCTGACGCAAGCACCTGATTGCTGGAAGGGCAATGGGTGATGGTCGTTCCGGCCCGCGCCAGACGGATCATCTCGTCGGCTCTGAAGTGAATTCCGTGCGCGAGCCAGGTCCGTGCGCCGAGCCATCCGCAATCTTCGAGATAGTCAAGCGGCCGACGGCCGTAGATCTCATGGCAATAGCGGTTTTCATCCTCGGTTTCGGCGAGGTGAGTATGCAGCCGCACGTCCTTTTGTGCGGCCAGCTCGGCCGTCGATCGCATCAGCGAGGTTGTGGCAGAGAACGGCGAGCAGGGCGCCAGCGCAATCTGTATCATCGCGTCCTCGCCGCGCTGGTGATAGCGCGCAATCACTCTTTCGCTGTCGGCGAGGATTGCGTCCTCGTCCTGGACCACGCTGTCCGGCGGAAGCCCGCCATCGCGCTGCGACAGGTTCATCGAGCCACGGGTCAGCACCACCCGAATTCCGAGCGCCTTTGCCGCCGCGATCTCGATGTCGATCGCCTCGTTCAATCCCTCCGGAAATGCGTAATGATGGTCGGTGGTCGTGGTGCAGCCGGAGAGAAGAAGCTCGGACATCGCCACGGTCGCCGCGAGATGCAGCGCTTCCGGGGTGAGCTTGGCCCAGATCGGATAGAGCGCCTGCAGCCAGGGAAACAGCTCGCGATCCAGGGCCGCCGGGGTCGCTCGCGTGAGCGTCTGGCAGAAATGATGATGGGTGTTGATCAGGCCCGGCAGCACTACATGGGCGCCGGCCTCGAAGACGGCGACGTCCGAGGTGACCGGTGTGCGTCCGGCGGGCACAAGCTCCACAATCCGGCCGTCCCGCACCACGACGCCGCGTTCGGCCCCACCGGCGAGGACAGCCAGCGGATCCTTGATCCAAAGTGCTTGCTGCTTTTTCAACCGCCATCCTTATGTTGGCCAGCGCTGCGCTCTGAGATTGGTCCGCAGTGCTGCAAAGCCGGGGCCAAAGGGCCGCCCGCCTAATTTTTCACCAATCTACCTTCCCGGCGCAGCTCAATTCCATGCGGAGGAGTGGCACGGAGCTTGCGAACAATTGCCGATGGACACTGCGGCAGCGTGCGCCGCAGCCATAGAAGCTTTCAGCAAGAATGAAATGGCACAGGAGTGAACCATGGCAATTCAGATTTCCCGCCGGCAGACATTGCAAGGGACGGCAGCCGTTATCGGCATGCTGCCG
>DASXIG010000274.1:0-4588 GCA_036498105.1 Xanthobacteraceae bacterium
CTGGTGAGTCAGGGGATTGAGCGGCTTCGGCACCGATTCCGTGCCGCCGTGGTGGCCGATATAAGCGATGTAGCGGTCGCCTTGATGATGAACGATGGGCTGATAGGCGCTACGCGCCTGCAAGTCGTTATAGCCGACGAGCCGCATATTCTTGGCTTGCGGCACGTCCCCGATCTTCGGCGCCTGCGCCAGCGCGGGCACTGCGGCCAGGGCCAACGCCGCTGCTGCTGAGATGGCGCATAGATGTGGCAGAGCGGCGTATGCAGCCCCTGGGTCCCGGATCTTCGCTCGCCCGGCGGGCCGGGCTCGCTCGTCCGGGACACGAGGGCCGCACGACCGGATCCGGGAGGGAGCAGACCGAGTCTGCGGCTCGACCGCGTTGCATATCCCTCCGTGCTGACTTTCCATGTTCATCCCGTGTTTCTTCAAAGAAAGCTCTCAGCGCACCTCGTGGCGCACACTGCATCATCACGCCAATGCCTTTAGCACGCGCTCCGGCGTGAACGGGGTGTGGCGCAAGCGCGCGCCGGTGAGCGCAGCGACCGCGCTCGAGATCGCAGGCGCAACGAGCGGGGTCGCCATCTGTCCCGCGCCGGTCGGATGGTTGTCCGTCTGAATGACCTCGATGTGCATCAGCGGTACGTCGCTCATGCGCGGCACGCGATAGTCATAGAAGTTCGATTGCTCCACCGCGCCATCCCTGATGGTGATGCGCTCGGTCAACGCCATGCCCAGACCATACACAATGCTGCTCTCGGTCTGCGCCGCGACATTGTCCGGCTGGACCGCGATGCCGCAGTCGATCGCGCACCAGAAGTCATGCACCTTGATGTCCCCGCTGGAGCGGTCGAGCGACACCTCGGCGATCCCGGCCACCTGTGATCCGGAATAATCGATATATGCGAATCCAAGAGCGCGGCCGTCGCGTTTGCGGCCCCAGTCCGCCATCTCCGCCGCGCGCTCCACCACCCTCTTAGCGCGCGGCGAGCTTCCCATCAGAGCGAGGCGGAATTTCACCGGGTCAACCTCGTGCTTGCGCGCGATCTCGTCCATGAAGGATTCGGTTGCAAACTTGTTGGCGGTAAAGCCGATGCCGCGCAGCGGCGAGGTGCGTACGCCGCTGTCCTCATAGATCTGCTCGATGAGCTGGTGCGGCACGTCGTAGCCCTTGATGTCGGTGCCGAGCATCAGGATGAAATCCTTCTTGCCGCGCTCCTCGTAGCGCACCGGGTCCATGTACGGCGTCACCCGGTCGCCGGCCACGCGATGATGCCACGCCAGGAGTTTGCCCGAGCCGTCGAGCCCCGCCTTGATGTAGTGCGCCGAGATCGGGCGATGGCGGCCGTTGTGCACGTCGTCCTCGCGCGTCCACATCATCTTGACGGGACGCTTGGCCTCCTTCGCCAGCAGCACCGCGTCGATGATGAACTCCTCATCGCGATGTCCGCGCCGGCCGAAGCCGCCGCCGAGGAGGGTATCGTGGAGCTTGACCTTCTCGCGCGGGATGCCGAGCGCTTTGCCAACCGCCTCGACCGCCATGGTCTGGCTCTGGGTGCCGCACCAGATCTCGGCCGCGTCGCCCGTCACGGAGGCCGTTGCGTTGAGCGGCTCCATTTGCGCGTGATAGGCGTAGTCGCACCGGTATTCGGCCTCCATCACGGAGGCCGCCTTCGGCATTTCCGCTTTTACGTCACCGGCCTTGCCCCAGGCGGTCGCCGCGGACTTCGGATCGCGCGCAGCGGCGGCGAACCGCTCCATGCCCTTGTCGCTGTCGAACCCCCAGGCCTGCCCTTCCCGGGTCCAAGTGATGTCGAGCGCCTGGCGGCCCGCAAAAGCGGCCCAGGCGGTTTCCGCGAGCACGCCAACGCCATAGGGCAGCTTCACCACCCCGATCACCCCGGGCACGGCTTTGGTCTTGGCGTCCCCGATCTTGTCGGGCGCGGATCCCTCGACCGGCGCGCGGACGACGGCGCCGTAGATCATCCCGGGCACCTGCTGGTCGATGGAGTACTTGGCGCTGCCGTTGATCTTCGACGGGAGCTCAACCCGTATCACGTCGTGTCCGATCAGCCGGAAGTCGGCTCGCTTCTTGAGTTGCTCGGGCTTGATCTCCGGCGCTTTCTCCGGGATCTCGGCGAAAGCGGCGATCTCGCCATAGCCGAGCCGGCGGCCGGATTTGGCGTGCACCACCACGCTCGGCTCGGTGGTCAGTTCCCCCGCCGGAACGCCGAGCTTCTTCGCGGCATTCTCGATGAGCACGCGGCGTACCTGCGCGCCGAAGGTGCGCAGCGGCACGAAATAGCTCGTCACTGCGTTCGAGCCGGCGGTGTACATCATCCCGCCGAATCCGGGGTTGCCGTAGATGGCATCGATCGGCGGCGCCGGCACCACGGCAACCTTCGACCAGTCGGCGTCGAGCTCTTCCGCAATGATCAGCGGCAACGAGGTCATGGAGCCCTGCCCCATCTCGGTTGCCGGCGACATGATGGTGATGGTCCCGTCGGCGGATATGCTCACCCAGGGGCTGAGCGCCTTGCCGCTGCGCTCGGCCGCAAGTACCGCGGCCGCGGCGCGGCCCTGCCCCAGCGTAATCGCAAACGACAGGCCGACGGCCCCGATCATCACGTCCCGGCGCGAAATGGCCGCACCGTGCCTCTTGAGGGTGCGTGCAGAGAGATGCTGGGTCTGCTGGGTCATGGCTCAGGCCTCCTGCGCCGCGCGCTCGACCGCGCGCACAATGCGTTGATAGGTTCCGCAGCGGCAGATGTTGGCGCTCATGTGCTCGACGATCTGCGCGCGCGTCGGTTTCGGGTTTTGCTTGAGCAGGTCGGCCGCGCTCATGATCTGGCCGGATTGGCAGTAGCCGCATTGCGGCACCTGCTCCGCCAGCCAGGCTTTCTGCAGCGGATGCGATGACGTCTCGGAGAGACCCTCGATCGTAGTGATCGCCTTGCCCGCGACCTCCGAGACCTGGGTCTGGCAGGAGAACGCCCGCTTGCCGTCGATGTGAACCATGCAAGCGCCGCACAGCCCGGTGCCGCAGCCGTATTTTGTGCCGGTGAGCTTGAGCTCCTCCCGGATCACCCAGAGCAATGGCGTCGCCGGCGGCGCATCGCTCGATGCCGCCTTGCCGTTCACGGTGAACTCAATGGCCATGGTCTCCTCCCTGCGAGTTGGAACGGTTCCGTTGGGATGGGCGCGATACGATCGTGCGGTCGTTCGTGTCTATCTTGCGCCCAAGCACGGCCGGCGTCGAGAGCGCTGTCCACCCATGCGCCGCCCGCATCGACGAGATAGCGGCCCCAAAATCCGCGGCGTCGCCTCTGCGGATCCCGGAATTCACTCTTAAAAAAAACTATTGACATTGGTACCGTAACTCAACGAGGATTGAGCATCATCGCGAGTTACGCTTGAGCGCCGGGACCGACTACCGCGCCGGGCCTTCTGTGCACGGGGTGGCTATGGGTTTTCCCTGTCAGCCATGTTTGCGGGACCCCATCCGCCCGAAGTGGGGCAACTGAGGACACCGGTAACTCACGGTATTATCATACCACTCAACCCATAGCGGCAAAATTGTTGTAAATTCCATTGTTGTTTACAATGAGGGGTTTTCAGCGCCCGCGCTGGTTGCAGAAATTCCGTCGATGAGGGGGTCCTCGCTGCGGCCCCAGACCTGCGTGATCGCCACGCGCAGGGTCTCGAATTCGGTGCGCGCGATTGCTGCGCGAATGTCTGCCATCAACTGCTGGTAATAGGCCACATTGGCCGTAGTAAGCAGGATTGCGCCGAGCATCTCATTCGCCTTGAGGAGATGGTGGAGGTAAGCGCGGGAATAGTCACGCGCGGCGGGGCAGCTGCTTTCCGCATCCAGCGGACGCGGGTCGCCGGCGTGTTTGGCGTTCTTCAGATTCACCGGACCGCACCGGGTAAACGCGAGCCCATGCCGGCCGTTGCGCGTGGGCAGCACGCAGTCGAAGAGATCGATGCCGCGGGCCACCGCCTCGACGATATCGGCGGGCGTGCCCACCCCCATGAGATAGTGCGGCTGCTCGGAAGGGAGCGCGGGGATGACCTCGTCCAGGACTTGCAGCATGATCGGCTGCGGCTCGCCGACGGCGAGCCCACCGATGGCATAGCCGTGAAACCCGATATCGACGAGCGCGCGCGCGCTCTGCAGCCGCAGATCCCTATGGTCGCCGCCCTGCACGATGCCGAACAAAGCCCGATCTGCCGGGGCATCCTCGAACGCGCGCTTGCCGTGCTCGGCCCAGGCCAGCGAGAGCCGCATCGCGCGCTCGAGCTCGGCGTGGGACGACGGCAGCTTGATGCATTCGTCGAGCTGCATGGCGATGTCGGAGCCGAGCAGCTTCTGAATCTCGATCGCGCGCTCGGCCGTGAGCTCGACCAGGGCGCCGTCGAGGTGCGAGCGAAAGATGACACCGTTGCTCTCGACCTTGCGCAGCTTCGCAAGGGACATGACCTGGAAGCCCCCGGAATCGGTGAGGATGGCGTGCGGCCAGTGCATGAACTTGTGCAGCCCGCCGAGCGCTGCAATGCGCTCCGCGCCTGGACGCAGCATGAGGTGATA
>DASXIG010000275.1:0-3703 GCA_036498105.1 Xanthobacteraceae bacterium
TAATTGACGATGTTGTTGATGCGCTGCGCGGGCGCGCTGGTATTGCTGCGCGGGGTGCTCGGCGCCGCAGTATTGCTTTTTGCACTGCTGCTGGCGCTATTGGCCTTGCTTGTCGTGCTCTCGGCGCAAGCAGCGGCGCTCCATGCGATTGCCAACGTCGCTGCCAGTGCGATTCTGCGAATGCTCGCCACGGCGCGCCCCCGAATAAGCCGGCCCAGGGTCAGGATAACTGCCTCAACACGCGTTGTCTGTGCCCCAAAAGCCACAGCGACGAACCCTTCGGCGCCCCCTGAATCTCGTTTGGAACCATTCGCCTGTATTGGAGTTGGGCGCGCGGGAGTGGGAGGGTTGATGGCTGTTCGCAGTAAAGTAGAAAAATATCGCCATCACGCGCAGGAGTGCCTACGATTGGCGGACGTGATGACTGTGCCCGAGCATCGGGCAGCATTGGTCGACATGGCGAGGGCGTGGCATCAGATGGCGCAGGTCCACGAGCAAGCCGAGCAGCCCGACGAGGATCCCAACCAAATGTCGACACAGCCGGGCTAGACTGAGTACCTTAAGCGGCCAACACCCGCGGATGTTGCAAAAGGCTGAGCGCGTGCTCGTAGCCGTCGATATCCGCCGCGGCAGCGCTCGGCGATTTGTTCCCGAGCAGGGCATTCGGCCTTGCCAGCCATTCCGTCGCCGCAACAGGATTACCGAACTTTGACAGCGCCTTCGCTTCGAGCATCCGCACGCGCTCCTCTTTGGCCTCAGCGAGTGGGTCAACCCTGGCCGCGGCTGCCTCGGGAATGTACCAGGCGAGCACCAAACCGACTGTGGTACTGATCAGGGCGGTGAGGATGATCCTGTCGATTGCCATGCTGGCGGCACCCAGGATGAGCTCAAACGACTCGGCTGCAGCAATCAGCCCACACACCCCGGTGACCACGGCCTGCCACGCGACCTCCGAGGGACGGGACGGCCGTGTTCTCAGCTCCACGTTATCGAGATGATAGACGTAGAAGCCGCCGGTCGCCATCGCGAGCAGCGCGTTTGGCGCATCGATCAGCAAGCCCGGGCCGGTCAGCGACTGGAATGCAACCCCCCACAGGATCAAGCCGACATATCCGGCCAATCCGCACAGGAGTGCCACGCGGATGTAAGTAGCGGTCATCGCGCGGCGATTCTGGTGCATCGCGCGGAACCACGCTCCCCTGTTGATGGCATGCCGGCGCACGAGGTCTGCCACCATGATCGCCACACAATGTGGGATGAGCGTCGATGCCGTATCGATGAACGGCTGATAGAACTTTTGCGGAAATACGGGTGACGGCACCCACAGGCCGAAGAAGCCCAGCGCGGTGGCGGCAAGTCCTATCGAGAGCACGCTCACCGCCGCGATGCTCAGGCCGACGAGCTTGAGATCGTTGTTGCCGGGCGGCGATTCCGTGTGGCTCAGTCGGAAGCCGAACTGGCCTAGCGCGAGATCGATGTCCCCATGCGGCTGCTTCTTCAGGCGCACGGCACAGCCGAGCAGGATATAGAGCTTGTAGAGGTTGTCGCGGATGCTGCGGGACAGCGCTTCATTGCGGTATGTGGGATCCTTGACCTTCTTCCTTCGGTAAGCCGCAACGTCGGCTTCCATCAATGTTTTGCTGTGCTCGATGGAATCGAGGTCTTTGGCATAATCGCGCAACAGGTCGGCATCCAGCCATTCCATCAGGCCGGCCATCCGGCGATACTTCTGCTCGTAGACCAGGCAGCTCAGGCGCGCCCAGTCGTGCTCGAGGCTGCGGCGCGGCCGCGTGAAGTCGGCGGCCTCCACTCCACGCATCTCCGGCTGATCGAGCACATCGCAGGAATAGGCGGCAAAATCGAAGTCGGCCGCCGCCAACCGTTGCGCGGTGGCGCGTGCTGCGGCCGGAATGTATGCGCGGTCGTGTGCAAATCTGCGCAGCCACTTCTCGACTTCCAGAAGAACGGGGACGGTCGGCATCAGGCCGACCAGCACGAGCGCGACCGCGATCGGCACTCCGGAATAGCTGAGGTCCTTCGGCAGAGCGACACCAAGCGCCTCGATGTTCTTCGGTCCAATCAGCGACAGGAGGAGAACGGTGGCGGCCATGGTTCCAAAGTAGACCAGGAAACCCTTGGCGTACTCCTCGCGCGTAGCCAGCTGGCGTGGCATCAGCTGGGTGGCGTAATCGTCAGACCCCGTACTGCTGCGTTCCTCGAATTTCTTTTGACAAAAAAGATAGACAAGTCCGATCGCAGCTGTAAGGCTTGCGATGAACAACATGAAGCTCCATGGCTCGTCGAGCGAAACTCCGAACTGCATGGGCAATGTCGGGCTTGCGCCGGGAAGCGTTGATGCGGCATCCATGGCTGCGTTCCCTCAACGCCCGACGGGCATGCGAGATGATGCAGGTTCGGCTATGCTGCCGGCGCTAAAAGCAGCGGCCATTGAAGCAACGGCCTTGCGCCAAAATCACGGGCGCCGAGCCGGCTTGTTTTACGGTCGTTTGCTCCTGGCTTGGAATGACCTTGCCCGCATGGCTCCAGAGCGTCGGAGCGGCCATGGCGGTCATCGCGGCCATTGCCACAAAAGCCGGGACTGCAGCGCCTGATAATCTGTTACTCATCGCAAACTCCCTGCCTGAATTGGCGTTTTCTGTCGAACCTCGATTTACCGCGCACCGACCGCGCGAAACCTGAGGTTCGCACAGCAGCCTACCGGCGCAGGACGCGAACGAGTGTGAACCAATTCACACCGCGACAAGTATTTGCAGGAGTGGTCGGCCGCTGCGGATGCGTTCCCGCGCGTCGTCTTCAGGCTCGTGGTCAGCCGGAGCAGGTCGTCAATCGGAAACAGTCGTGGTCAGCTGTAGTCATGGCTGCAATAGAACTTGGGCGCTTCCGAATCCTCCTCCTGCGCGGGTGCGCAGAATTGGCTGACGTGCCTGGCTGTATGCGTCGTTGCTAGCAGCTGCTCAAGCCCGCCGGTCACGGCGGCGAGCGCCAGCATGCCGCCCGCGGCCGCCCTCACCGCATTTTGCGGCCTTGTCGTTCTCATGATCGCACCTGATTGCCCGAGCCGATCAGTATGTTTCGTCCAGCGCCTGAATCGGCAGATATGAATTCGAAATCACAAGATGCGGCGACGTCCCGATCAGGGGCCTGACGACGTCGGCCTGGGTGGCGACCACGGCGGACCCGGCCCACAGCATCATGCCGAGGCCAAAGATCGTCGCGGCAACCGTGAAGCTGATGTTCTTGCGCGTGTTTGCTCCGAGTTCGCGTGGGTTGGTAGCGAGCCCGGCCACAGTCCTTCTGAGGGGCAGCATGACACTCTCCGTTGATCTCTCCTACCGTTCAGGATCCTTGCCCAGCCTCGGTTAGATACTGACCGGTAACACCTTAGCAGATACTGACCGGTAACACCTTATACAAGGACGGTAGTCCCGTACGGGTATCGGGGCTGTCATGCTCGCAGCGAGGGACGGATAACTGACCTTCGCCGCTCCCGGATATCTCAGGAGCGCGGTTCGCGCGCGGCGTCCCTCGGGCCAAGGCATCTCCTGCTGTGGAAGGTCTGAAATTTGGAATGCTATGGTCAAACTGGCCTTAGCATATGGAATTGTTTTCTTATTTTTAGCGCCTCATTGCGCTATGAGGAAATAATATTCTATTTAAGTCTCTCTCGGTCCAAGGGGAGCAA
>DASXIG010000276.1:0-2207 GCA_036498105.1 Xanthobacteraceae bacterium
CGGTTATGCGGTCGGGCTCGATGTTCCTGCGAGCGTGCTCGAACTGCTTTCCGATTTGGCCGATGCGGGCTACGGCATAAAGGAGATGCCGCAGACATCGCGCGCGCTGCTCGATTCTCTCGATGCGGGCGCAAGCGAAGCAGCGCTCTCGCTGGATGATTACACGGCGCTGTTGGCCGACGTACCCGCGGATGCAATGGCGCGGCTACACGCGGCCTGGGGCGCACCCGCGGCCGATCCCGATCTGCGCGACGGGATGTTTCGGTTCCGCGCGCGCGCGTTCGGCAGCGCGCTGGTGGCGCTTCCTCCCGACCGGGGACGATCGAGCACGCGCCGCGCCGACTACCACGATGCGACGCTGCCGCCCCGCCATGCCCTGCTCGCCTTCGGTCTTTGGCTGCGGCATCGCATGGATCTCCATGCCATCGTACATATGGGGGCGCACGGCACGCTCGAATGGCTGCCCGGTAAGGCGGTGGCGCTCACCACGTCCTGCTTTCCGGAAATCCTCGCCGGCCCGCTGCCCGTGTTTTATCCCTTCATCGTCAGCAATCCCGGTGAGGCCGCGCAGGCGAAGCGCCGCATTGGCGCAGTAACAATTGGTCACCTGCCGCCGCCCCTCGTCTGCGCGACGCTGTCCGCCGACGCGCGCGAGCTGGAGCGGCTGGTGGATGAATATGCGCAAGCCGATGGCCTGGATCGCAAACGGCGCGATCGTCTCGCCCGTCTCATCATGGAAACCGCCCAGCGCACGGGCCTTGCGCGCGAAGCCGGTGTGGATGATGCGCTCGATGGCAGCGATGCGTTGCGGCGCATCGATGCCTGGCTCTGCGATCTCAAGGATCTCGCGATCAAAGACGGCCTGCATATTTTCGGGCGCGCACCCAGTGGCGATGCGCCGCCGGAGTGGCAGGCCAGCGGCGCGGCCGAGCGGACTGCCTTGCTTGCCGCTCTTGACGGTCGACGGGTTGCGGCGGGCCCGGCCGGAGCGCCCATGCGGGGCCGGCGCGACGTGCTGCCCACGGGCCGTAATCTGTTCACGGCAGATCCGCGCATGTTGCCGACGCCGACCGCGGTCGAGCTTGGGCGACTTGCCGCCGATGAGGTGATCCGGCTTTATCTGCAGGCCCATGGCGAAATGCCCCGGGCGTTGGTCATCGACCTCTGGGGCAGCGCAACATTGCGCACCGGCGGCGAGGAGATCGCGCAAGGCCTCAGCCTGATGGGCTGTCGTCCGACCTGGGATCATGCAACTGGCCGCGTTGTCGGCATCGAGGTACTGCCGATTGCCGCCGTTGGCCGCCCTCGCGTCGATGTCACCTGGCGCATCTCCGGGCTGTTCCGTGACCTGTTTCCCGCGCAGATCGCGTTGCTGGATGCGGCAATCCGCGCCGTCGCCGCACGTGAGGAATCCGAAGACGAGAACCCGCTCGCAGCGGCGCATCGATCATGTGCAAGAGATCAGGCCACACCGCCCCCGCGGATTTTTGGAACCGCCCCTGGGGCATATGGCGCGGGGGTCGAGGACATGCTTGGGCACGACAGCGATCGCGACGCTGTCGGCAGAGCTTACCTGGCAGCTGCGTCCCATGCGTATGCCGGCCTCGAGGGCAGCGCCATAGCCGCACCTGGCGCCTTTGCCGCACGCGTCGGCAGCGCCGATCTGCTCGTGCATCCCGGCGATGACCCCGGCCGTGACCTGCTCGAGGGTACCGAGGACGCTGCGTTCGTCGGCGGCTTCGCCGCGGCTGCTGCAACGCTCGGACGGACACCTGATCTGATCATGCTGGATGTGACCGATCCGCAGCGCCCGCGGGCGCGCACGCTGAGCGCGGCGCTCGCTCGGATCGTGCGCGCACGCGCCATCAATCCGCGTTTCATCGCCGGCCTCATGCGTCACGGGGCGCGGGGAGCCGCGGAGCTGGCCGAAACCGTCGACCGGCTGATTGATTTCGCGGAAACCACCGACGCGGTGCCAAGCCCGCTGCTCGACCTCGTGCATGAAGCTTATCTTGCCGACCCGATCGTGCGTGACTTTCTGCAGCGCGAGAATCCAACCGCCGCGGGCGCCATGGCCGAACGCTTTGAGGCCGCGCTGCGCAAAGGGCTGTGGCATCCGCGCCGCAACGATATCGGTACAAACCTGGACTCACCGCTCTTTGAGGCTTCAGCGTGAATATCTTCGGTCGCCGTGGCGCGTGCCCTGG
>DASXIG010000277.1:0-3090 GCA_036498105.1 Xanthobacteraceae bacterium
AGATCGCGCGCCTTGTCGATCACTTCCGCTTGCGTCATCGGGTTGCGCGGCGTGCCGCGCACCGCGTCGACACGCTCGGAGAGAAGGGTTCCATCTCCAAGCTTCACCTCAACTACCGTGACCCGCACCGGCAGGAGCTTGGCCAAATCCTCGTCCCGTACCAGGCTCACCTTGGCGCGCTGGCGCAGCGCCGCCGGATCCTGCATGCGCGGCTTGTCGTGCGCGGCGTGGAAGGAGACGGTCTTGTCCATCAGCATCACGGCGATCATGTGCTGGAGACAGATGTCCGGCATCTCCCGGTCGTCCACTACCTTTGCGACAGAGGGTGCAAGGCGGATCGTAACGCTCTGCACGTCATCGGCCGTGAACGGCCGCTTGCCCCGCATGGCTTCCAACGCATCGAGCGGCCCCTGGATAGGCGAGCCGACGGTCCATTTCTTGATGTCGGTCTGCGCGATCTCGTAACGCTCGCCGAGCTTCTCCAGCAGGCGCGCAGGCTGGGCCTTGGGCGCGTAGGCGAGGAAGAAATTATCCGGGCCGGAAAAGATGTCGTCGACCCCGTTCCAGCCTGATCGCACCAGGAGCGCCGAGGCGACCCCGTTGCGCGCGGGCATGCCGCCGAAGACGAACGCCTTCTCGATATGATCGGTGTCGCGCCGCCAGGCCACGATCCCGGAGGACTGCTGGGCGGTATAGTCGAGCGCCCAGCGCATCTGCCGAGGATCGAGACCCGCAGCGCACGCGGCCGCGGCTGCAGCGCCGAACGTCCCGGCAATGCTGTGGGTGCTCAAGCTGCTTTGGTAGCTGAAATCGGCGCCGCCCATGGCCATCACCACGCGGGTGCCAATGTCGTAGCCGAGCGTCACGGCACGCAGGAAGCGCGCGCCGTCGATGCCGAGCTCCTCGCCGGCTGCAAGCGCCGCGGGCACGATTGCGCAGCCCGGGTGCGCGCGCGACGCATTGTGCGAATCGTCGGTCTCATCCGCGTGCGCCATGACCCCATTGGCGAGCGCAGCGTCGCCCGGCGCAGCCGTGAGCGCCGAGCCCACGACCGTCGCCGCCCCTTTTCCGGCGTACGCGCTCAAGTAGCGCAGCGCGGCCTGGCCGGGCAGCAGCTGCGATCCGGAAATGATCGATGCCAACGTGTCGAGCACATGGTGCTTGGCGTGCTCGACGACATCGGCTGGAACCGGCCGATTGGCGGCGGCGCTCATATACGCGCTGAGTGTATCCATGGGCGTTTCAGGTGAGGAAGCCTGAGCGAACACGCGTGCCCAGGACATGGAAAATCCCGCGGGCGCCATCACGCTCATACCGAGAAGACTACGGCGGTTCAATTGCGCTCTCCCTCATTCCTTGCCGGATACACCTGACTCCAGTCGAGCGCGGCCAGCTCTTGTTTGATCCAGGTCCGGAAGGCCTGGACGTGAGGATGATCCCTCCGGCCTTTTGGGCATACGAAGTGATAGGCGCGGTCCGGGCGTACCGGAAACTCGACCGCTATCGCGAGCCGCCCCGTGCGCAGATCGTCATAGGCGAGCACATCGTGTGCAAGCAGCACGCCCGCCCCCTCCCCTGCGGCGTCGAGCGCGTGATCGGTGCTGTTGAACCGCAGCCCGCGACTGACATCCACGCCCTCGACGCCGGCCAGCTTGAACCATTCGGCCCAGGTTGAGAGCTTGACCCGATCCGCGAGCGTGTCGTCGTGGATCAGCGGCATGCCTTTGAGCGCCTCCGGCCGGTCCAAAGGTCCGTGTGTCGTCATCAGCCTCGGGCTGCAAACCGGCAGCAGCGTGAGCTCGATCAGGCTCTCGGTCACAAGGGCCGGGTCAGCCGCCTGCCCGACAGGCATGTGACGTACCGCAGCATCCACCCCGTCGCTGGCGAAATTGGCATTGCTCTCGGACGAGGAGACGCGGACATCGATCTCGGGGTAAGCGCTTGCGAACCGGTAGAGCCGCCCTGCCAGCCACTTTGACGTGAATCCGGGCGGTGTGCTGATCACGAGCACGCGTTCGTCACCCGCGCTGCTCAGCGAAGTCACCGCGTCCCGGATGTGGCTGAAGCCGGTGTGGAGCCCGGGATAAAGCTGCCTGCCGGCCGGCGTAAGCGCAATCGATCGCACCCGCCGTTCCAGCAGCTTGAGACCGAGCAGCTCCTCGAGCCCACGGATTTGGTGGCTCAGCGCGCCCGCCGTCACGTGCAATTCCTGTGCTGCCTTGGTGACGCTCAGGTGTCGGGCCGCGGCCTCGAACGCGCGTAGGGCGCTGAGCGGCGGCATTGGCTTATGCATGAGAGAATCTCAACTATCGCGTGAGAACGTATCGTTTGTAAGCCCACCTTACAAGCATAACATGATCGTACACGGCACCACACTTGAGACGAATTCATTTCGGAATTCGCAGAACCATACAGGCGGACGCATGAGTTACGCAGCACATGGCAGGGATCTCGATCCCTGCTTCAGCGCAAGAGCTTCCATCACAAGAGCTTCCACCATGAGGAGAGCGATCATGAAGACGTACAGTGTTCTGCGGCGCTTCTTCGGCGCCACTTGGGAGTGGCGCCAGAGACAGGCCGAGCGCGACATTGCCCGCTACCTGACACGGTCGGGAGGCCGCCTCACCGATGAGATGGAGCGCGAGATGACGGAGCGCCTCCTCAAGGGCAACTGGAACCCGCGGTAGTTGCGCCGGATCACGGCTGTACATTCCGTCGTTCCGGTGCCGCGAACGGAGCTCGCCGCCGGCAAGACCGGGACCTTATGATCCCGTGAGGCATAGCGACATGCGATCCTATAACTCACGTTTCCCTGTATTTTTGAGCTATAGAACGGAGCGTCCTATCGCTCATGACTTTCCGGCCCATGGACCAATCGGACTGCGGTGGGCGAGCGGCGCCTTAGGTTGGTGATGACAGCGAGCCAAGAAGGTTGAAAAAAGCTCTTGCAATTGAAACGTGACTCAAGTACGAATAGGCATCCTTCAGGAGTATGTCCGACCCGGTCCGCCATCGGCGCCCCGGGTTTGTTTTTGTTCGGGCACTGCGGCGGCCTTCGAAAGGACTTGAAACGGTAATCCTGGTCCAGAG
>DASXIG010000278.1:0-4036 GCA_036498105.1 Xanthobacteraceae bacterium
CTCTGGACATCCCCGGCATTGCGCAGCCACGACGATTCCGCCCTCGGGCGGCCGGCACCAAAACCGCCCGGTCCGAAGCCGACGACGGCGCAGGTCTGGATGTCGCTTATGCCCTGGATCATCGTGTGCGTGATCCTGCTCGTGTGGGGAACAAATTGGTTCAAGGGGCAAGTCAATCCATGGGCAACCTGGAACTACGCCGTTCCGGACCTGCACAACATGATCAACAAGGTGCCTCCCATCGTCCCGCGGCCGACGCCGGAAGGCGCTGTGTTCAGCTTCACCTGGCTTGCCTATACCGGCTCGGGAATGCTGATCGCCGCCATCATCTCAGGTCTGCTGATGGGATTCTCGCCGGTGGCGCTGGTCGGCGCCTACGCGCGCACCATCAAGGTCTGCGCCTATTCGCTGATCACCATCTCGGCGATGCTCGCGATCGGGACGTTGACCCGGCTTTCCGGCATCGATGCCACGCTCGGACTGGCGTTCGCGGCGGCTGGGGTGTTGTATCCCTTCTTCGGCACGCTGCTTGGCTGGCTCGGGGTCGCGTTGACCGGATCGGATACGGCCTCGAACATCCTGTTCGGCAACCTGCAGAAGATCACTTCGGAGCAGCTCGGCATCTCCCCGATTCTGATGAGCGCAGCAAACTCCTCGGGCGGCGTCATGGGCAAGATGATCGACGCGCAGTCGATCGTGGTCGCATCGACCGCCACCAACTGGTTCGGCCACGAGGGAACGATCCTGCGCTTCGTGTTCCTGCATTCGATTGCGCTCGCCTGCCTCGTGGGCGTTCTGGTCATGCTGCAGGCCTATGTGTTCACGGGCATGATCGTGCATTAGAGCATGTCCCGCAAAAGTGGAAACCACTTGTGCGAAAAAGGACATGCGCAAACTAGAGGCATAGAGTGGGATGACGATTCGAAGAAAAAGTCATCCTACTCTCCGGTGCAGGGCATCGCTGCTGGCCCACGGATCGTCTTCCAGGGCGGGTTTTAAACCCCGCCCTTCTGGTACCAAACTGCGGTCCGCGCTAATCAGCTTTGCGCAAGCGCGCCGGCATGGCAGTCTGGTCCCTTCCGTTACTCCTGGCTGCCTTTATCAGGGTCCGCAGCGTGAAGCGCAAATGCGTCATCTGGATTGCGCACTGTTTTTTGGCGATAGCTGCTTCGCTTCTTTCAACGTCCATTGGTAGCGCAGAGACATCGCCCCTCGGCTGCGGGGATTTTTCCACCTTGCTCGATGATGGAATTCCTGTAGCGGTCGCCTTACAAAATGCAGCTTCAAAGCAAGCCGAAGCCTCTCTGGCCGAGGCGGCTTGTCGAGAAGCTCTTCGAGTCGATCCAGCAAATCCGGCTGCCATGTTCCAGTTTGCCAGAGCGCTTGCTCTGGCAAACAAGCATATGGCGGCGGTCAAATATTATTTGGATGCTGCTGATCGCGGACATGCGGGCGCCATGAACGACCTGGGCGGGATTTTCGAATACGGGATCGGTGTGCCGAAAAATCTTGCGACTGCGACTGAATGGTATGAAAGAGCGGCCGGCGCGGGTCATATGGGGGCGATGGCTCATTTAGGCGAGCTTAGCGAAAATGCTGGCGGGGTCGGGAATCTTGCGAACGCGAAGCAGTGGTACGAGAAGGCAGCAATGCTCGGCGATGCAGTCTCCATGAACTCTCTTGCCAACCTCCTCAAGCAGGCCGGAGAGCTGCCTGCTGCCGTGGACTGGTACGGCAAAGCGGCCCGGCACGGTCTCGCCAGCGCCATGAATAGTCTGGGCGAGCTCAGTGAAGCAGGAACCGGTCTTCCGCAAGACTACGCGAGCGCCAGGAGTTGGTACAGGAAAGCGGCCGATCTGGGAGATGCCGATGCCATGGGGCGTCTTGGAGCCATGCTCGAAAGCGGACGAGGTGGACCGCAGGATCTGGATGCTGCAAGGGAGTGGCATGTCAAAGGAGCTGCTCGCAACGGCCGGATCGCCATGCACAATCTCGGGGTGATGCTCGAGCACGGCCGGGGCACAGCAAAGAACTTGTCGGAAGCCAGGCTCTGGTATGAGCGGGCGGCGGCTTTGGAATATCCCCCCGCGCTGACCGATCTTGGCCGGCTGCATCTCGATGGCGCCGCGGTACCGAAGAACTATGCGCGAGCAAGGAGCCTGTTTGAGCGGGCTTCGGCGCTCGGTGACGCGAGGGCGATGAATAATCTCGGACTGCTGTATCTCTATGGCAGAGGAGTGCTGCGGGACATCAAGGAGGCTCGGGCCTGGTTTGAACGAGCGGCCGTCCTCAACGACACGGAAGCACGGCAGAACCTCGACCGCTTGGACCAGGCGGGCTTGACGGACGGCACCCAGATTGCCGCCAGGCGAACGGCCTGCGTGCAGACGTGCGCCGCGCTGCAGAGATCGTTCGTAAGCTCCGTTTGCGAGCACCACTCTTCAACCTCTATCGAGGAAAATCCTGAACGCACGAAATGCATTGAGATGAGCTTGACCGTGACCAAGCAGTGCCGAGACACCTGCCGGGAGTGGGCTTCAACCTTGTCCTCTGACAACAGATGTCTGACCTGCTTTCGATCGTTGATCGCGTGCAGCGTCAGCCAGGAATCGTTCAGGCAGGGCGATGAAAGGCCCTACGCCGAGTACGCGAGGGGCTGCCTTGGCTCGCTTGCGGACTGCATGACGAGTTGCAGCCGGCAAACAACTTCATCTGGAACTGCTGATTAGAGCATTTCCTTGCGCCTGACCTTCGTCAAGTGCGGGGGGCGCGAGCCTCAGCACAACTGAAAATCGTTTCCTAAAATTGTAGATGCTCGTTTTATGGCTCCGAAGGGGTCGCACCATAGTTTGGAGCGCCGTGACAGATTTGAAGGAGCTAGCGAATGGGCAGAGGAGCTGACGGCCTAATTGTCTCCTATGGCGGCGGCAGGCGCAGGGCTGCCCGGAGGGGGCGGCGAGGCATGCATCCGGTTTTACGCGCCGCGGGTATCGGCTTCATCTTGATAAGCAGCCTGCCGGCGGGTTACGTCCACACGTCCGCCCATGGACAAAAGCTGGACCCAAAATGGGGAGCGCCTGTGGACCCGGATGGCGCAGCTGAGCGGGCGGTCCAAGCAGCTAAGGAGCGCGCCGACCGTCTAGAGCAGTGCTACAGATTCCCCGGCAGCCCCTCCGAGAGCTGCCGCGCACAGCGCGAAGACGACCGGCGTCCGTCCGAGAAGCATTACGAACAGAAAGTGCACGAGAGGCGCTGGTACTGAAGGTGCCCGGTCAACGAAGTTTGCGCTCTACGCTGTCGGCGTTCTCATGCGGGAAAGCGCTCAGCAAGACGGTGGCCATTTCAGTGGGGTTTATTCCAGTGAGATGCTAAAACCACAATCCGCTCGCGCGCATGCGAGACTGATGCGGCAGAGCTCAGCCCGAACATGCGACGCATTCATGAGATGATCTTTGCGGCCTCGTTCGTTATCGGGATTGGCGCAGGTCTTTATTTTCAATCCTGGGCCGCGATTGGACTCGTCGGCTGCGCCGTGTTTGTTGTGCTTTCGATCGCCTATACCATCATTGCACTCCTGTTTGGTTTCCCGAGACTTCGGTGGTGGAAGTTCTTTGTCGATGTTGTTGATTTCCTCGCATCAGCCCGATAGGGCGGAAACAGAGCGTGCGGCGCGGCAAAGATTCCTCACCGTCTATTTCGCGGTATTTGGCGCGCTGAGGAGGAATGGGGCGCCTCAGCTCGGCTATAAGGACGTGATATATCAGGCGAATTGCCAAACTGGCCAATCGCCGGCGGCCGCCTTCGGATGGCTGCTTAAAAAAGGGGCGCTGCAAAGAAAAAAACTGTTGACATTAATTTTTAACTCAAGTAGGGAGAGTCATCCTTCGGAAGCAGCCCGGCTCCGCGCCGGGTTTTTTGTTTGGCGTTCTTATCGGGCCAAATGCGCCCATCGCAACCGGAGGAGGAAGTCATGCCGTTTCAGAAAGGCGAAAGTGGTAGCCGGGCCGGCCGGCCGCGCGGCTCGCGCAACCGCGCA
>DASXIG010000279.1:0-2434 GCA_036498105.1 Xanthobacteraceae bacterium
GCGCCATTGCGCTCGATGCGCTCGACGCGCTCCGCGATCTTGGTCAGCTGGGTGGTGGCTCCGCGGTTGCCGGCGTCGAGGCTAGCCCTGAGCGCCGCCAGCTCGACCCGCGCCTGCACTACGTTCTCCTTGAGCGCCTGGATCTCCTCAGGCGTGAGCTTCGCCGCCGCCAACACCGAGACGGGTTGCGGCCTTGCGACCGCGAAGGCAGCCAGAGCGCCGACCATGCTGCCGAAAGCGGCCGCCAGCGCCAGGCATGCCGCCAGCAAGGTGAAGCGATTGATTCGCGGGGAAGATGTTGCCGCCGGCGGCTCTGGAACTGCCTCGTTCGCCGCAGACTCAGGCGGCTCTTCCGAGAGTGCCGGCTTGGGGTCCACTATGTCGGGCGCGATTCGCGGCGCCTCCATGCTGCTGAGGTCCAGCTTCGCATCGTTGATGCCGTTGGTGTCGGCGCGCTGCCTGAGGACCGAGGACAAATCCATCGGCTCCTGCGCCGGCGGCCTGCCAACCAGTGCCATTCTAGGAGAAACATCGATGCTGTTCGCGGCCTCAACGGCAAGCGCGGCAACCGCGGTTTCGCTGGTTGCCGCCGGTTGCGTCTGGCCGTTCGTGCAGTCCTGTTTTCCCATGGGCATCCCCGGTGCGCGCTCGCCGAATAGGAACCCATCGCGGTTACCATTTGGTTACTATTCGAGTGATCTCACACCCCGAGATAGCGGTGCTGGATTTCCGGCACAGCGGCAAGCTCGCGCGATGTCCCGGCCCAGACCACCTTGCCGCGCTCGAGCAGGTAATGACGATCCGCGATGCGCAGCAACGCCTCGACGTTCTTGTCGATCACCAGGATGGATTGTCCCGCGGCCTTCAGCCGGCCCAGACACTCCCAGATTTCGGCCCGGATCAGCGGCGCCAGCCCTTCGGTGGCTTCGTCCAGGATGATGAGCTGGGGATTGGTCATCAGCGCCCGGCCGACCGCCAGCATCTGCTGCTCGCCGCCCGAGAGCTGGCTGGCCATGGTCAGCAGGCGCTCGGCGAGCCGAGGAAACAGCCCGCACACCTTGTCCAGCGTCCATGGATCCCTGACAGCTCGCCGATTCGCGGCCGTGGCGACCAGGTTCTCCCGCGTGGTGAGATTGGGAAATACCTGCCGCCCCTCGGGCACGAGCCCGACCCCGAGCTTGGCCACGCGATAGGCCGGCAAGCCGCGGATTTCCGCGCCATCGAACCGGATGGATCCCGCCATGGCCGGCGTCAGCCCCATCACCGAGCGCACGGTGGTGGTTTTGCCCATGCCGTTGCGGCCCATCAGGCTCACCACCTCGCCCGGAGCGATTGCGAGCGAGAGCCCGAACAGAACCTGGCTCAGCCCGTAGCAGGTCTCCACGTTGGAAAGCTCGAGCAGAAGCTCAGGCATGCCAGCTCTCCTGCTCGCCGAGATAGGCTTGCCGCACCTGCTCGTTCGCCCTGATCGCCTCCGGCGTCCCTGAAGCGATAATGCGGCCGTACACGAGCACGGTAATGCGATCGGCGAGCGCGAATACCGCCTCCATGTCGTGCTCGATCAGCATGATGGTGAGAGTGCCCTTGAGCTCGCGCAATGTGTCGACCATGCGCGCGCTCTCGTCCGGACCCATCCCGGCCATCGGCTCATCAAGCAGGAGCAGGCGCGGACCTGTCGCCAGTGCCATCGCGATCTCGACTTGCCGCTGCTCGCCGTGGCTCAGCTTGGAGACCAGGACATCCGCGCGCTGGGCAACGCCAAGCCGGTTGAGCGCCGCGCGCGCCGGCTCGCGCAAGCTCGGTTCGTTGCACGCCTTGCGCCAAAACCGAAAGGAATGCCCGGCATGCGCCTGGACCGCGAGCGCGACGTTGTCGAGCACGGTGAAATCGGAGAACAGCGAGGTGATCTGAAATGACCGTGCAAGCCCGAGCTGGCTGCGCCGCCAGCTCGGCAGATGAGTGATGTCGACGTTCTCGAACCGGATGCACCCGCTGTCCGGAGCGATTTCTCCGGCAAGCTGACCGATCAAGGTCGTCTTGCCAGCCCCGTTGGGGCCGATGACGGCATGCAGCTCGCCTCTGGGAATCGCGAGCGAGATCCCATCGGAGGCAAGCACGCCTCCGAACCGCTTGCTCAGCGCTTCGATCTCCAACGACGCGTCAGTCACGGCGGATACCCAAGAGAAGAGCGTCAATGCCGCCCCGCGCGAACAACACGACCAACAGGAAGATCGGGCCGATGATGATCTGCCAATATTCCGTGATCCGGGACAACGCCTCTTCCAGCACCAGCAGCGCGACAGCTCCGAGCACAGGTCCGAGCACCGTGCCCATGCCACCGAGCACCGCCATGACGATGAGATCGCCGGAACGGGTCCAGTGCATCATCGCGGGATTGATGAAGTCGGTATGGTTGGCCAGGAGCACGCCGGCA
>DASXIG010000280.1:0-1683 GCA_036498105.1 Xanthobacteraceae bacterium
CGTCGGCATCGAACGCATCCGACATGCGATCCGTGGACGGGTCGAATTGCAAAGCTTCGGCGGTGCGTCCGATCAGATTGATGCGAAAGGCAATGCCGGCGGCAATTCCGCCCTGCAACAGTTCTCGGCGCGTGACCGCCACGCCTTCTCCGGCTGACATATTCAATTCAATCCGATTTGATGCCGGCCTTCTCCGCAATCGTGCCGAATTGTGCGGCATCCTGCTTGATGCGGGCGTCGAGCTCGGCGGGGCTCGAAGGGATCGTCTCGACGCCGCCCGCGGCGAAGCGCTCCTTGATATCGGCCATATTGAGGACCTTCACCACTTCGGCATTGAGTCGCGCAATGATCGCCTGCGGCGTCTCCTTGGGTGCGAGCAGGGCGGTCCAGGTGGAGGCATTCACATGAGCGACGCCCTCCTCTTGCAGGGTGGGCCAGTCGGGGCCGAACTTCGATCGCTTGGTCGAGGCGACCGCGAGAGCGCGGACGCGGCCGGCGGCTAGCAGCGGCTCCACCGAGGAGCTTGCGAGCATCCCCAGCGGGATCTCGCCTCCGGCGATCGCATTCGCTGCCGGTGCGCTTCCCTTGTACGGGACGTGTTGGAATTTGGTGCCGGTGCTCAGCCCCATCCACTCGATCACCACCTGATTGACACTGCCCTGGCCGGGGGAGCCGACGGCGATCTGGCCAGGTTTCGCTTTGGCTGCGGCGACAACGTCTCGCACCGATTTGAATGCGGAGTCGGCGTTCGCAGCGAGCACGATGGTCGCATCGCTGATGAGCGAGATCGGCGCAAAGTCGCTCTGCACGTTGTACGGCACGTCCTTGAACAGCACGGGGGTGATCGCGGCTTCGCCGATGGTTGCCACCACCAGAGTGTAACCGTCGGGCGGCGCCTTCGCCGCGGCGGTCATGGCGATATAGCCGCGTCCGCCGGGGCGGTTCTCCACCACAACCTGCTGCCCCCACGCCTCGCTCAGCTTGGCCCCGACGAGGCGGGCGGCGATGTCGGCCGGGCCGCCGGGGGCGTATGGAACCAGCACGTGGATGGGTTTGCTCGGATATCCCTGGGAAGCCGCCGGCTGCGCGACAAAGCAGGCAATCGGCGCAAGCAGTGCCGAGATCAATGTCAAGATCAAACGCAAACAGACCCTCCCGATTTGTACAGGGGCAGTCGAACGCGCCCGAAGGAGCCGAGCGATCGCGCGCGGGCGGACGCTTTCCGCAGCCCCCATGTCGCTCGCGCTCATGCGGGCTACGTCATCGCGCTATGCCATGCAAGAGGCGTTCCATTTCATTGAAATTGGATGCTGCATATGTTGCTATACCTCTTACCGGTGCGCCGAAATTGATTTTCCAGGATTCTCCAAATGGAGTGTCGATCTGCGGGTAGGAGACAATGACCATTGCGCCCTGGCGAGCGTCCTGCATTCAGACCGCGAGCAAGCTCGCCGTGAAAGCCTCCGATCATTGCGGAGCCTGGGCGATCATCAATGAGAACATCGCGCATGCGAGCGCTCTCATCGATGCCGCGACGCAAGACGCCGAGCCTCCGCAGCTCGTAGTCCTGCCGGAGTTCGCGCTCCAGGGACCTCCCCATGGCCTGCGCGCCGCCGATTGGATCGAGAAGGCGTGTTGTCCCATTCCCGGGGCCATCACCGCGCCCTTTCAGGAGCTCGCGCG
>DASXIG010000281.1:0-2072 GCA_036498105.1 Xanthobacteraceae bacterium
ACAAGCTCGGCTCGGTCCGATGCCGGGGCTCGGTAAGATCCCGGGTCTGCAGCGCATCATGAGCAGCGCGGTCCAAGGCGCGCACACCGACCGTGAACGCATGCGCGCTGCTCATGCTGCGCTGCGCCCGGGACACGCCGGTCGGCAGCGTCACGACTGGGGCGGAACGAACCCGGAAGCCTTGTAGATTTTATCGATGAACTCCTTGCCGAAGCGACTCTGCATCTCCTTGTGCACCGGCATCAGCTTGGCGACCCACGCTTTCTTCTGGGCGTCGTCGAGATAGTGGAACTCGACCTTGCCCGACGCCTTGATACGCTCCAGCGCGTCCGCGTTGTCCTTCTCCGCCGTCGCATTGAAGAAATCGGTGCTCTCCTTGACCGCGCGATTGAGCGGCTCGCGCAAATCCGCCGGCAGCGTATCCCAGAACTTCTTGTTGGTGACCAGCGCGTAGGTCAGCCGGCCGTGATAGGAGACGGTGAGGTGCTTCTGCACCTCGTAGAATTTCTGCGTGAGGATATTGGACGGCACGTTGTCCTCGCCGTCGACCACGCCGGTCTGCAGCGCCTGATAGAGCTCGGAGAACGCCATGATCTGCGGGATGGCGCCGAGCTCGCGCGCCACCGCGTCGAGCACCTTCGAGCCCTGGATGCGCATCTTCAGCCCGCGGAAGTCCTCCGGCAAGACAAGCGCCTTGTTGGCGGTATAGACGTGGGCGCCGTTGTCCCAATAGGCGACCGGCAGGACGCCTTTCGTCTCGAGCTTCTTGTTGAGCTCGCCCATCATCGGGCTTGCCATCATCTGGCGCGCGCGCGCATCGTCGGTCATCAGGAACGGCAGATCGAACACGTCGAATTCCTTCACCCCGAGCGGACCGAACTTGGAGATCGAGGGCGCCAGCAGCTGGACCGAGCCGAGCTGCAGGGCCTCCAGCTCCTCCTTGTCCTTGTACAGCGACGAGTTGGGGTAGACTTCGACCTTCACCTTCCCGTTGGTGTATTTCTCGGCCAGCTCCTTGAAGCGGAGCGCGGCTTTGCCCTTGGGCGCGTCGGGCGAGACCACGTGGCTGAACTTGATGATCAACGGCTGCTGGGCGAAAGCAACTGTCGGGAGCTGGAGCGCCGCAAGAGCAACGCCCGCAATTGTGCCGAGAAGATACTTGTTCATCGAGCTTTCCTCCGGGTTTCTTGTATTCGCGCGTTATGAGCTTGGGGTTTTTCTACATCTCTTTCCGTCGGCATGAAAGCCCACTGCGCGTGCATCCGATTGACGCGCCCAGAGACACGGCGCACGATGTCACAAAAATCGAAAAGAGATGCCGGGGAGGAAAGTCCATGCCCGCCACGCGTCGCCAGTTTCTTGCCGCCGCCGCCCCGTTTGCCATTGCTGCCGCGGGAATGGGACGCGCCCAGGCCGCCATGGGCCCGAATGACAAGTTCGACCTCGTCATCAAAAACGGAGATGTGCTCGATCCGAGCCAGGGCCTGCGCGGACGCCGCGACATCGGCATCCGCTTTGGGCTCATCGAGGCGCTGGAACCCGACATCCCGGCTGCGCGCGCGAGACAGGTGCTCGATGCCGCGGGCAAGCTCGTCACGCCCGGGCTCGTCGACCTGCACACCCACGTCTACCCTTACGGCTCGGCCATCGGCATTCCGGCCGATGAGCTCGTTCCCCATCAGGGCACCACCACCTGCGTGTCCGCGGGCGATGCCGGCGCCAACAATTTCGCCGGCTTCCGCCGCTTCGTCGCGGCGCAGACGCGCACGCGGCTTTATGCGTTCGTGCACATCGCCAATATCGGTCTCGCCGGATTCCCCGTCGCCGAGCTCTACAACATCGACTTCGCGCAGCCCGACAGCGCCGCGCGCGCCGTTGCGGAGAATGCCGACATGGTGCTGGGCGCAAAGGTGCGCATGTCGGAGAACGTCATCGCCAAGCATGGGCTGGAGCCGCTCAAGCGCGCGATCAGCGCGTGCGAGCAGGCGGGGACCGGCGCCAAGGTGATGTGCCACATCGGCGGGGTGGAGACGCGCGCGCTGATGTCTCAGATCCTGGATACATTGCGGCCC
>DASXIG010000282.1:0-2620 GCA_036498105.1 Xanthobacteraceae bacterium
GAGAGCAAGCGTGAAGGCGCCCGCCATCTGCATCGCGCGGCTGCGCTGCTGGCCGCGGCGGAAGCAAATCTGCGGCAATCTCACCCGGGGTTGAAGCGGATCACGCCCGCGGGCGAGTTCCGGCGCGGCTGCGAGCTCGTCTCGCATCTCGCGATTGTCGCCGAAGCGCCGGCTCTCGCGCCGCAAACCCTCGTCCCGAGCCCGCAGCTCACCGTGCACCTGGCCGATGCGAAGCGTTACGGCATCACGCTCCTCCTCGCCACCGGCTCGAAATGGCATGTGCAGATGCTTCGTGCGCATGCGGCGCAGAAAGGCTTTCTCCTGGACGAGCAAGGCCTGCATCGGAGCCGCAAGCTCGTTGCTGCAAGAGCCGAGGAGGACATCTACCAAGCGCTCGGCCTTGCCTTCATTCCGCCGGAGCTGCGCGAAGGCGGCGATGAGATCGCATTGGCACGCGCGGGCAAGTTGCCCAAGCTGGTCACGGACAGAGACATTCGGGGCATTCTGCACGCTCATACCGATCGTTCCGACGGAGTGGATACGCTTGAGCGCATGGCGCAAGCGACGCGGGAGCGCAGCTACGCATATCTGGGCGTTGCCGATCACTCGCGGTCGGCGCATTACGCCGGCGGCCTTTCCATCGGGGAGATTGCGCAGCAAGACGCGGAAATCGACTGGCTCAACCGCTCCTATCGCGGCCGTTTTCGGATCTTCAAAGGAATCGAATCCGACATCCTGGCCGACGGGTCTCTCGATTATCCCGACGAAGTGCTGGCGCGCTTCGATTTCGTCGTGGCCAGCGTGCATAGCCGGTTCCGGCTGCCGCGCGAGGAGCAGACTGAACGCATTCTCCGCGCCGTCGCCAACCCCTACACCACAATCCTCGGACACATGACCGGGCGGCAACTGCTGCGGCGCCCCGGCTATGACATCGATATCGAAAAAATCCTTGCCGCCTGTGCGCAGCACGCGGTCGCGGTCGAGATCAACGCCAATCCCTGGCGGCTTGACCTGGACTGGCGCTGGCACGCGCGTGCGCTCGAGCTCGGCTGCATGATGAGCATCAATCCTGATGCGCATTCCACAGCCGAGATCGATCTGACCCATTGGGGCGTAGAGATGGCGCGCAAAGGCGGCGTGCCGAAGGAGCGCGTGCTGAACTGTCTGGACACGGCCGCCATCGCCGAATTCTTCAAGCAGCGCGGGCGCAGGCAATCCTCTGTCAGTCGACTGTTCTCAAGGCCCAGGTCGCATGCTGGGTAAGCGGTTCAGCTTCCAGAGCTGAGACCACCCGTTCCAGCTCCGCGCGATTGGCGCTCGTTCCTTGGAGCTTCGCCACCAGCTCGATCGTCTCGGGATCGCGCTCCAGAACCTCTATCTCGCGAATGGGATAGCTTGCATCTTCCAACTGCGTCGTCAGAAGCTCTCGCGCTTCGTTCAGACGATCGGCATGGGTGGTCAGCCGGACTTCGTAATTGGCTTCGGTGGTCGCCTCGTTCATGGGCGCACGATTGATCGCGTTCACAACCGGGCGCAGCAGCGTATTCCCCGCCAGGACGAACGCGGTCAGCACGACGGCTTCGACGGCCAGGTCTGCGCCCGCGCAGGCACCAACGGCGGCCGAGCACCACAAGGTGGCAGCCGTATTAAGCCCCCATACGTTGCCCCCCTGCTTCATGATCACGCCAGCTCCAATGAAGCCCACGCCAGAGACCACGTATGCAATTATCTGCGTGGCGCCGGCGTTACCGTTGAGGTGCATGCCAATGTCCACGAATGCCGCCGCGCCTAGGGCGACCAACGCGTTGGTCCTCAATCCGCCCTGCCTTTGCCGATATTGCCGTTCGGCTCCGATCAGAGCGCCGAGAAGAAAGGCGCCGAACAGGCTGATGAGGGAATCAATAAAGTCCGCGAGAGTGACTGTATGAAGCGCGGCCATCTAAGCAGTCCCTGCACCGCAGCAAACGGCAATTCTACTCGATCACCTTGGCGGGGGCGAGAGCTATTGCGACCGCTGTGAGCTGCCGTCCGGAAAATGCAAATAGGCGGCCTCGAATTGTCCCGCGGTCTGGAGTGCCTGCCAATCCAGGATGGCGATCTGATGGTTGTGGTAGCTGATAAGCCTTGTGCGGCTCAAAACTTTCATCGTCCGGTTCACGTGCACCGTACTGAGCCCAAGCGCATCGCCGATCTCCGTTTGCGTTACCGGGAACTCCAGGATGCCGTTGGCGGCCAACCCGACCGCTTTCATCCGGTGGTATTGCTCACAGATCAGGTGAGCAATGCGCGCATGCGCATCACGGCGTCCCAGACCTGTCAGCCATTCGCGCGCGATCGCCCCATCGATCAGAGACTCCCGCCACAGCGCGCGAGAGATGCGCGGAAATAGTGCGATAACCTGCTGCAGCTCACGGTGCGAAATGACAGCCACATCACAGCTGGTCAGCGCGCCGATCGCGTGGTCCGTATATCCGAGAATGAAGCTGTACATGTCGAGCAGATCGCCCGGTATCTGAAATGCATGAATTTGCCGGCCTCCGTCCGGAAGGAGCTTGTAACGGCAGGCAAAGCCGCTCATGAGGAGCGTGCAGCAATCGGGCGAGCTGCCATCCTGTACGAT
>DASXIG010000283.1:0-2083 GCA_036498105.1 Xanthobacteraceae bacterium
CTTGCGGTCTTCGCGTGGTCCGTCGCTCGGGGGACGTCGCCATCGCGGATGCAGGGGCGGGATTGAAACCCGCCCCTAGAAGCCTGTCACCGCAACCGCTCCCGCAATTGGTCGGCGACCCGCAAGGCATTGGCGATGATCGTAAGCGTGGGGTTCACCGCTCCGATGGAAACGAAGAAGCTCGCATCGACGACATACAAGTTGTCGAGCTCGTGCGCCTTGCAGTTGAGATCGAGCGCTGAGCTCTTCGGGTCCGTGCCGAAGCGGATGGTGCCGGCCTGATGCGCCGTGCCGCCGATCGGAATGTTCTTACCGAGATAGAGCGAGCGCGGCAGAAAGTGATCATGCATGTCGAGCGCATTCAACATGCCCTTGAGCTTTCGCTGCAGCCGGTAATGACCCTCCATATTGGTTTCGGTCAGATCGAGGAGCACGCTGCCGTCGCGTTGGTAGCTCACCCGGTTGTTGGGATCGGGGAGGTCCTCTGACGTGAGCCAGAAATCCACGGAATGGCGTGCCATGACGTCGAATGGCATTTCCGGTGCCCACGGCATCCAGTCCACCGCTTCCGCCTTGATCGTGTCTCCGTGCGACTTGCCGAGCATCTGGATGTGACCGAGGGGATATTCCCAATCGTCCGCTCCGAAGTAATAGTCGTTCACCGCCAGAGTCTTTTGAAATCGGGTTGGATTGGGCGTGCGCGAGATCGCCATGAAAGCCGAGTTGTTGTGACGCATATAATGCCGGCCCACGACGCCCGAGCCGTTGGCCAGGCCGTTCGGATGCCGGTCGTCGGCGGAGCGCAGCAGCAGCAGCGCGGAGTTGATGGCCCCACATGACACCACAACGATGTCGCCGCTATACTCTTCCTTTGCCCCGTTGCGATCGACGTGAACGCTGGCAATGGCGCGCCCGGACGGGCTCGTCTCCAGGCGCTCCACATAGGCGTTGGTCAGCAACGTGACATTGGGATGGCGGAGTGCCGGGTCCACGCAGATGATCTGCGCGTCCGCCTTGCCGTTCACAAGACAAGGGAAGCCGTCGAACGCGTCACAACGAACGCACGCGCTCGAATGCAGCGGCTTGCGGTCTTCTTCCGTGAGCAGAATCCCCAGCGGCAATTGAAAAGGATGCAGCCCTTCGCGCAGGAATGCGTCATGCAGCTCCTGAATGCGTGGCTCGTGGCTGACCGGTGGGAAGGGATACGGCGTGTTGGACGGGGGATCGGTCGGGTCGACTCCGTGCTGGCCGTGCACGCAGTAGAGGTGCTCGGCCTCGCCATAATACGGCTCGAGCTCGTCATATCCGAGCGGCCAGGCCGGCGAGATCCCGCCGTGATGCCTGATCTCGCCGAAGTCTTGCTTGCGCAGCCGAAACAGCGCCGCCCCGTACACCTTGGTGTTGCCGCCCACGTAGTAATGAATCCCCGGATGGAAGGCACTCCCGTCCTTGCCGTACCAGGTCTCCTTCGCCCTGTACTTCGATTGCACGAACACGGCACTGGGATCCCAGTTCTCCCGTTCGCGCGGCAGATAATCGCCCCGCTCCAGGAGCAGGGTGCGCTTGCCCGTAGGGGCGAGCCGGTGCGCAAGCGTGCCGCCTCCTGCGCCGCTGCCAATAATGATGAGATCGTAGTGGTCGGTCATGGTGCTCAATCCATCGCCAGCACGCCTTTGGACTTGAAGATCTCGCGAATGCGGCCTGCATAGTCATTGAACCTGGCAGGGAGCTTGTCCAAACGGCGGGGTCTTGGCAGGTCGATGTCGATGATCTCGACGACGCGTCCGGGCCGTGGCCCCATCACCACGACGCGGTCCGCCAGCAGGACGGCTTCCGGGATGCTGTGGGTGATGTGCAGCGCGGTCTTTCGGCTCTCCATCCACAGGCGCTGGATGTCCATCGCAATCTGCTCTCGCGTGAGCGCGTCGAGCGCGCCGAAGGGCTCATCCATCAACAACAAGCTTGGATCGTGCACGAGCGCGCGACAAATGGAAACGCGCTGCCGCATGCCGCCGGACAGCTCGTAGGGCCGCTTGTTCTCGAAACCTGCCAGTCCCGTGGCTTTGAGCAGGTCCATCGCGAC
>DASXIG010000284.1:0-9453 GCA_036498105.1 Xanthobacteraceae bacterium
CGCCCGGCGGCGCCTCGTTCAAGCTTCTTCCGCTGCTCGCTAAAAAGAGCGGGGTCGACTATGCCGCCATCGATGTCCTTAATCTTGCGCCCAACCTGCAGGAGCAGATGCTGCTGCAGGGGCAGGTCGATGTCATCGCCATCTTCACCGCAACGAGCTACATGAACCTGGTCGCGCTCAAGCTCGATCCGGACAAGGACTTCCGCTGGATCTATTATTCCGATGCGGGTCTCGATCTCTACTCGAATGGAGTCATGGTGTCCCCGAAGCTTGCCAAGGAGAAGCCCGAGGCGGTCAAGAGCCTGGTGCGAGCAATCAATAGAGCCATGCGCGAAGTCCTGGCGGAGCCGGACGCCGCGATCGATCTCCTGGCGAAAAAAGAGCCGCTCATCAACAAGGCGATCGAAAAGCAGCGCCTCGCTTACGTGACCCGGACATTGATCGCGACGCCGGAAGCGGTCGAGCTCGGTGTCGGAGATGTAGGGGATGGCCGCATGAATGAGGCCATCGAGGCCATCGTTGCCGCGTTCGAGCTCCCGAAGAAACCTGCCGCGAATGACGTATTCAGTCGCTCATTCCTGCCGCCCAGGTCCGAGCGGGCCTTCGCGAAAGCTGGAAACTGAGGGCTTGCGCCTCCGACATGCCGACCGCGAGGGTGCATCGCATTTCCGCCGGCGCTCCTGACGACGTCTCGGGCATCGAGGCAGCGATTGCCGCCGGGCGGATCGACCCCAAAGGCGTCATCGCGGTGCTTGCGAAGACCGAGGGCAACGGCCTCGTCAACGATTTCAGCCGGGGCTTTGCTGCTCTGTGCCTGAGCCGGCTGTTCGAGCGATTCCTTCCACGTGAGGAAGCGGCCAGGATCTGCCTCGTGATGTCGGGCGGTATCGAAGGCGGCATGGCGCCCCATTGGATCGTGTTCGAGCGTAAAGAGGCGGACGGCGGCCAACGCCCGGCCCTGGCGATCGGCCGCGCCCATACGCCGGCTCTGCCGTTCCAGCACCTCGGCCGCTTGGGCCAGGTCGACCAGGCGGCAGCCGGCGTCGAGGCTGCCATGCGGGACGCGGGAATCGCAGATGCGCGCGACGTTCATTTCGTGCAGATCAAGTGCCCGCTGCTCACGGCGCAGCGCGTGGCGGAAGCGTTGCGCAGCGGAGAGACGGTAGCGACCCGCGACACGCTCAAGTCCATGGGTCTCTCGCGCGCGGCAAGCACGCTTGGTGCCGCGATTGCGCTGGGAGAAATCGACCGGCGCAAGCTAAGCGATGCCGATATCGGAGCGCGCTGGGAGCTGTGGTCGAGCCGCACCAGCAGCTCCGCGGGCATCGAGCTTCTCGGACACGAGATCATCGTGCTGGGAATGGCGCAGGCCTGGTCCGGCCCGCTTGCCATGGATCACGCCGTAATGGCGGATGCGATCGACATCGAGCCGGTACGCGCCGCGCTCGATCGACTGGGCATTCCCGCTACCGGACAGCTCTCGGCGCAGCAGCGCGAGCGGCTGGTCGCGGTGCTCGGGAAGGCCGAGGCCAGCCACGACGGCCTCCTGCGCGGCCATCGCCATTGCATGCTGGACGATTGCGATATTGCAGCCACGCGCCATGCGCGCGCATTTGTTTGCGGCGCGCTCGCGGGCCTCGTCGGCCACGCTGAGATTTATGTTTCAGGCGGCGCCGAGCACCAGGGTCCGGACGGCGGCGGACCCGTCGCGTTGATCGTGGACCGCGGTTTGTAGCCCGGATGAGGGAAGCGATATCCGGGGCGCTCGTCCGGGCATAGCCCGCATATCGCTGCGCTCATGCGGGCTACGGTTCATCCGGCGTCAGCGCGCAGACAGCGTGCCCGGCTGGCCGCCGGCTGGCCTGGCCGGATTGGGACGGTCGTTGGCGAGCTGCGCATCCACATCGAGCAGCGCCCGCGCCGGGTCCACCAGACCCCAGCCGTACTGGTCATCGTGCCCGCCGGCACCGAGCGGCTTTGCGCTCGAGGTCAGGATCTCGTGCACCGCATCGGGATCGAGCGAGCGGTTCCGCTCGAGCATCAGCGCCGCCACTCCGCTCACATGGGCGGCCGCGACCGAGGTGCCGGTCGTGATCTGATAACCGGCATCGGGAGCGGGCTCGAGAACGTTGACCCCCGGCGCCGCCACCGCGATGTGCGGGCCTTGATTGGCGCCCGTGAACAGATGGTCGTTCTGATCGACGGCGGTCACCGCAATGACGTTCGGATCGGCGGCGGGATAGAGCGGCGGGGATTTCGGTCCCAGGTTGCCGGCGGCCGCAACGAGCACCACGCCTTTCTCATGCGCCTTCTTCATCGCGAGCGCCAGCATGGGGTCGTAGGGCCCGGCAAAGCTCATGTTGATGACGCGCGCGCCCTTGCCGATCGCCCATTCGAGCCCGGCGAGGATGTGCTGCGTCGTGGCCTGCGCCGATTCCCCGGCCTCCGGGCTGAAGGCATGCACCGCCAGAATCTTGGCGCCCGGAGCAATACCCATGAGCTGCCGATGCGCGACGATGGCGCCTGCCATTCCGGTCCCGTGCGCGTGCGGCTTGTCGGGACGGCCGACCGCGTCGAACCGCTCGAGGAAGGCGCCGGCGAGATCGGGATGCCTGCTGTCGATCTCCGAGTCGATCACCGCCACGGGCACGTTGCTCCCGGTCGCCAGGCGATGCACTTCCCCGAGATGCAGCTTGTTCACAACGTACTGGGCGAGCTCGCCGCCCTTGCTGCGGGCCGCGAGCTTCGGATCCTGCTGCAGCTTGAAGACATAATTCGGCTGCGCGACGCCGAGCTTCTCCGCCTCCATGGCGTGAACGGCATCGGCCATGGGCCGGCCATTGGCCAAGCGCAGATGAAACATGGTGCCGCCGGTCAGCGCGACGTCGTGGGAGCCGACCACGCTCAGATTGAGCTTGCGCGCGACGTTCTCGACCGTCTGCCGCGAGACGTTGGGCGCGACGTGGAACACCATCTCGTTGGACACGAAGCGGGTCTCCCCGGGCGGCGGCACGCCGGTGAACCCGCGCTCCCCGGGCAGGGGATGCTGCGGCAGCCTGCTGCGCGCAGCAAAAATCTCTCTGCGATGCTCCGCGCGCCGGGCGTCCTGGAGGGCGTGCGGGGCAGGAGCGTGCGGCAACGGGGGCGCGGCTGCGCTGCGCCGATTTGCTTCCGAGCCCGGCGCAGCGCGATTAGGCCCCGCGGGCGCGCGGAACTGAGCAGCTGGACCAGCCTTGATGCGATTCGCGGGCGCGAGCCTCGCCACTGTTGTTGCCGCTGCCCTGGCGGGCCGGCGCGGATGATTCGGGGGATCGCGCGCCAAGGCATCGCCCGCCACGCCGAGCGCAATCCCGAGCGCGGCAAGGAGCGGCAGCACCGCCACCCTTCTCTGTGGTCTGCGCAGCACCGTGCTCTCCGTCCCGCCTCCCGCGAAGGCTTTAATGGCTCACGGTCGGCAACCCTGCTCAGCCATTGTGGCGGCTTGAAGCTGCCCGGGTTCGTTTTGCACGCTACGGAGTCTACAACTCACGCGAGCGTAAATCAGGTGCCATTGCAAACAACAATAAATCTGCAATGGTTTACTGCCTCAATCTCGGGATGGTCATGCCCCGCTATGAAGCGGGGCATCCAGTAACCGGCGCGCGCCGGGTTGAGGCACAGCCGGGCCAAATCCCACATTCGCCGGTTACTGGATCGTCCGCATACGCGGACGATGAGACGCCCAAGGATAGTGCTCCGCGTCAAGCTAGAGCGTGGTGGCGATGCGCTCAGGTATACCCGGGCACCGCGCGGCCCACCATCGCCTGCACCCGTTCGCTGCGGCCCTGTACTTCGAGCTGATCGCGATAGAAGTTCAACACGAACAGCCGGATCGCCGAGGACAGGTTGCCGTGATCGCGGCCGGTATCGATTGTGGCCAGCAAGGCCGACAACGTCACGTGCTGGCAGGCGGCAATCTCCTTAAGGGATCGCCAGAACGCATCTTCGAGACTCACGCTGGTCTTATGACCGGCAAGAACGACGGATCGCTTCAGGATCAGAGACTTCATAAAAATACCCCCCGCTGTTGCTGCAAACGCCTGTGTTGCAAGCAGGCGACATCGGAACAGCAAAAACGCGGCACACTATGGCCATTCTGAAAAATGTCCCGAGCGTTGCAAAAACAGCACAAAGTTCCGGAACACACAGCCGATGCGCGAGCAAACAACAGGATTGCGCGTGCTTATGCATGGTTACGGGGCTTGCTTTGATTCGCGACAAGCGCCACCCTGATACCGTCGCCCGTAAGGGCTAAGGTCGAACGGGGCTCCCCAGATGTCCGGTGAAGGCATTCTCGTCATCCTGCTGGTCGGCCTGATCGCCGGCTGGCTCGCAGGCCACATCGTGCGCGGGACCGGCTATGGGCTTGTGGCCGACATCTTCATCGGCATCGTCGGCGCTTTCATCGGCGACTGGCTGCTGCCGCGGTTGGGGATCCACCTCGGCACAGGCATCATTTCCGAGATCATCTCGGCCACCATCGGCGCCATCCTGCTCCTGGTGATCCTGCGCCTGGTCAGGCGCGGCGGCCGCTGGTAGCGGCCGAGCTCGAAAACACCTCCCGTTATTTGGTCTCTGGCTTCGTCTCTGGCTTCGTCTCGGGTTTTTTGTCGGGCTTCTTCTCGCCCGCCGCCTTCTGCGCGGCTTGCAGCTGCTGCACGGTTGCCTGCAAGCCGGCGACCGCGCTCTTGAGCGCGACGATCTCATTGCGCGCGGCGCTCAGTTGCTGTCCCGCCTCGAGCGCATTCCTGGTCATCAGCTGCTGGAGAAAATTGATGTTGCTCTGCAGGCAGCTCGTCCTCTTGTCGAGGCCGGTGGCCTTGGTGCAGTTCTCTATGCCGGCGATGTCCTGCGCGCGCGCGAGGCCAAGCGGGATGCTGATGGCAAAGACGAACACCGCGATTCGAAGCATTTGTTTGGTTCCTTGGTGCTGAGTCGTGTCACCCCGCTCGCGTTATGACTCGGGGTTCGCAACATATGTCTCAGCATAACGCATGCAGCGCCTCGGCGCCCTCGGCACCTTCCGCACGGCGCAGCATGCTTCGCCATCATCGCTCGCTTCGCAGCGGCGTGCGTTGAAAGAGGGCGAGGCTAAAGCCTCGCCCTCAGGGATACTTTGGGCGGAGGGGTGAAGGCGGGCGAGGCGGTTGCCTCGCCCCTACGGTCGGTTCACCAGCGGCGACGCCACCGGCGGCGCCACACGCGACGGCCGCGCCACCACGCATTGGCGGGCGTCGCGGTCGTGCCGAGCGTCACGCTCGTAATCCCGGCCACGCCGAGCACGTAGGTGCCGACAGTGCCGAGGCTGCTCAGCGCGACGACACCGAGCATGGCCACGACGGCGAGGCCACGGATTATCCCGTGACGCAGGCTACCGGACAGAGAGCTCAATGCAGTGAGAACAGGTCTTGCCATGGTGCCACCTCATCTGTCACGACGTTAACCCTCGTGACGGCTCGGGGTCAAGCTTGTGGGGCGGCAAATGTTTCCGCCGATTTGAATTTTTTCAGCCAGCTTTCTCTCGGTAGACCTCTGCCCTGATCGCCGGACACCTCCTGCCCTGATCCCTGTTACGCAGCGCAAACAATGCCGAAACAGCACAGCTATGTCCTCGGGATCAACGCCTACGACCACGACGTGAGCGCCTGCCTCCTGCGTGACGGCGACATCGCCTTCGCCATCGCCAAGGAGCGGCTGACCCGGGAGAAGCACGACAGCGGATTCTACCACCGCGCGGTCGATTACTGCCTGGCGGCCGAGGGCATCGCGCTGGACGACGTCGATCTGGTGGTGCGCAATTGCTACGTGCTCCCGGTCGAGGACGTGGAGCTCCGCATGCTCTCCCAGGACGTCCCCGAGGTCATGGACGCCAAGGAGCGCGCCCAGGCGGAAATGAGCCCGCTCTATCTCTCGAAATCCCCCAACGTCGTCACCCTCTCCCATCACCTGGCACACGCGTACAGTGTGTTTGCCGCCTGCCCGTTCGAGGAGGGCGTGGTGATGGTGGTGGACGGGGTCGGCAATTACAGCTCCGACATCACCGAGCAGGGGCAGCTGACAGAGAATGTCAACCCGCTCGCGCGCGAATCCGAAAGCTATTACCGCTTCCGCGGCTCGCAAATCGAAACCCTGAGAAAGGTATGGCTGCAGCCCGTGCGCGGCTTTCTCAGCGACGAGTTCTATTACATGGCCGGGCTGGGCGCGCTCTACAGCCGAGTTTCCAGCTACATCTTCTCCGACTGGAACAAGTGCGGCGAGGTGATGGGGCTCGCGCCCTATGGCCGCCCGCGGGCGGTCGCGCCGCTCGTCGAGCTGCGCAGGGGCGAGCTGAGCGTGCCCGAGTGGGGCGCGGATCTCAACAAGCCATGGCTGCCCGAGCGCGAGCGCAGCTGGGAGGCGAGCGCGGCCATGCAGCATTGGAAGGACCTCGCCTGGCGCATGCAGGACGACGCGGAGCGCGTGCTGCTCGAGCGCGCGATCTGGCTGCGCGAGACGACGGGCGCAAGAAATCTCTGCATGGCGGGCGGCGTGGCGCTCAATTGCGTGGCCAACGGGCGGATCGCGCGGGAAGCGGGCTTCGAGAACGTCTGGATCCAACCGGCGGCGGGCGACGATGGGGTGGCGATCGGCTGCGCCTATTACGGCCGTCTCGCGCTCCAGAAGAACCCGCGGTCGTTCGTCATGCGGCACGCGTTTCTCGGCCGGCCGTACAGCGACAAGGAGACGCGCGCGGTGACGGAGGGAAAACTGGCTCGGCTACAGACGACGGTCACGCGCTCGCGCGACATCTGCGCCGAGACGGCAAAGCTCCTGTCCGAAAGCAATGTCTTCGGCTGGTTCCAGGGCGGGTCGGAATTCGGGCCGCGCGCGCTGGGCAACCGCAGCATCCTCGCGGACCCGCGCGACGCCAGCATGAAGGACAAGCTCAACAAGCGGGTCAAGCACCGGCAGGCATTCCGGCCGTTTGCGCCCATCGTGCTTGCGGAGAGGGCAAACGAGATCTTCGAGGGCGAGCAGGAATCGCCGTTCATGCTCCTGGCCACGCGCGTGCGACCGCAATGGCGGGACAAAATCCCGGCGATCGTTCATGTCGACGGCACCGCGCGCCTTCAGACCGTGCGCCAGGAGCACAACGCGGGGCTCTATCGGTTACTGCAGGAGTTCGAGGCAATCACCGGCGTCCCGGTGCTGCTGAACACCTCGTTCAACATCCGCGGCGAGCCCATGGTGGAAACCCCGGCCGACGCGCTCGCATGCTTCCTGAGCACCGGCATCGATTATCTCGCCATGGGGGACATGCTGATCGCAAAGAACGCGTTCCACAGGATTCTTTCGCCCTTCACGCGAGCCGCCTCGGAGGTGTCCTCGATCGTCCGCACGGGATTGGCGACTGAAGTGCAGGCTCGATAGTGCATTTTGCGACCAGGTTGAAGGTCATGGCCGGGCCTGTTCTGGCCTGTCCCGGCCATCCACGACTTGGCAGCGCGCAAAAAACGTGGATGCGCGGGACCGCAGACAAGTTTACGCAGCCTGCGCAAGCTCGACTGCGTCTCCCGCGCATGACAGTGATGGTAGCGATTCAAGGATAAAGGCGCGCGTTGCACATGTCTTTCCCGCGCGAACAAAGCTGTCGGCCCGCGTGGGCACGGCGCGCGAGATTTTGAACGACCGGAGTACGGACAAGTGCGCGCCTTTGCCCACCCTACGATTCCGCGCCATAATCACCCATCAACGAAGTGAGGAGGACTAATGGCAAGGCTTCGGCATTTCGCAATCGTGGTACGCGACCTGGAGCAATCCGCGAAGTTCTATGAGGATGTTTTCGAGCTTAAGCGGGTCGGGCAGGAGAAGCTCGATTTCGCGGCCGCGATCTATTTGACGGACGGCGTCATCAATCTCGCGCTGCTCAACTATTTCGGCAAGCGCGGCTCGGGGCTTGATGACGCCAAAAACTTCGTCGGCGCACATCATTTCGGCTTCCAGGTCGACGATCTCGCGGCCGCGCAGGAGCGAATCGAAGCGGCGGGCGGAACCTTCTTCTTCGACCTCGGCAACGATGCGGAGAAGGAGAATTTCGAGCGCAAGTTCAAGGACCCGGACGGGATCATCTTCGACGTTTCCAGGAAAGGTTGGCTCGGCGCGACCGGATGAGCTTTGCCCCTCTGCAAGCCGCCAGCAACGCAGGAGCGGCATGGCAACCGTAGCGCTCGAGCAGTTCCGGCAGGACATCGGCAACATCGCCTGCACGACAGAGGAGCGCCAGCTCCGCATGAAGTCGCGCGACTTCTATTGGTACAGCCCGATACTCACCGCGCAGCTGCAAAATTGCAGGGCGGACATCGTCGTGCAGCCGCAGAGCGAACAGGAGATCGGGACGGTGGCGGCGGCGGCTGCCAAGCGCCGCATCCCGGTGACCGTTCGCGGCGGCGGCACTGGAAATTACGGTCAATCGGTGCCGCTCAAAGGCGGCATCGTTCTCGACATGACGCGCTACAACGGGGTGTTGGCCATCGAGCCCGGCAGCATTCGCGTCCGCGCCGGGGCCTTGATCCAGAGCGCGCTCGAAGCCGCGCTGGCAACGGGCCAGCAGCTGATGATGTACCCCTCCACAATGAAGTCCGCCACCATCGGCGGCTATCTCGGCGGCGGGTTTGCCGGGATCGGTTCCGTTCGCCACGGCATCATTCGCGATTCCGGCATGATCCAGTCGCTCAAGATCATGACGCTCGAAGATAGCCCTCGGACTCTCGCGCTCGCGGGCGATGATATGGGCTTCGTGTTTCACGCCTGGGGCACGACCGGAATTATCTTGGAGGCGCAGCTCAAGCTCGTGCCGGCGCAGAAGTGGATCGACTGCATCGCAACCTTTCCTGCGTACGGCGATGTGATCGGTTTCGGCAACGCCGCGTTCGACAGCGGCATCGACATCTTCCTGCTGAGCGCGGTCGAGCGACGCTTTGCCCCGTTCTACAAGCGACTGGAAACCTGCTTCGACGGCAGCCGGCACGCCATGTTCTCCATGGTCAGGGACAGCGATGTCGATCGTTTTTTTGCGCTCGCCGGCAAATTCAACGGGCAACGGGCGATGGCCGTCAGCGACACGGAAAGCGCCGCCGCAAACCTGCGGCGCATCCACGAGACGGCGTTCAATCATACGACCCTGATGGCACTTCAGGTCGAGCGCCAGTGGACGTACCTGCAAGTCGTGATGCCAAACCCATTCGAACCGGAGCTCGCGGAAGAGCAGATGCGGCGCTTCGGCGACGAAGTCCTGATGCACCACGAATACACCAGGGAGAAGGGCCGCTGCCGGATCGGCGGCCTGCCGCTGATCCGATACACGACGGAGCGGCGTCTGAACGAGATCATGCGCGCGTTCGAGGACGACGGCTGCGTGCTCAACAATCCGCATAT
>DASXIG010000285.1:0-6278 GCA_036498105.1 Xanthobacteraceae bacterium
CCGACTTCACCATCCTCGATACCGACGATCAGCTGCGCCTGCTCAAGCAGCAGCTCGCAGCCGAGAACATCGACGAAAAGCGCTGGCCGGCGCGCGTGCTCGCCGACGTCATCGACAACTGGAAGAACCGAGGACTGTCACCCGAGCAGGTACCCGCGGGCGAGTCCGCGAGCTTTGCCAATGGCAAGGGGAAGAAGCTCTATGCCGCCTATCAGGAGCGGCTCAAGGTGCTCAACGCGGCCGATTTCGGCGATCTCCTGCTCCACTGCATCAGGTTGTTTCGCGAGCAGCCCGAGATGCTGCGGCAGTATCAGGCGCGCTTCCGCTATATCCTGGTCGACGAATATCAGGACACCAATGTCGCCCAGTATCTCTGGCTGCGGCTGCTGGGCCAGAGCACAACGGCGCCGGTACGGGCCCCCTTACCCTCTCCCCTCGCGGGAGAGGGTGGCGAGCGTAGCGAGCCAGGTGAGGGAGCACCACCCATCTCGCAGGCGCCCCCCTCACCCGCCGCGCTGCCTGCGCTGCGCTCGGGCGGCCCGGCACCCTCTCCCGCAAGGGGAGAGGGTGGGCGAGTGCTGCGCGGGCCGCCGCCAATCCCAGCATGGCAGCTCAAAAACATCTGCTGCGTGGGAGATGACGATCAGTCGATCTACGGCTGGCGCGGCGCGGAGGTGGACAACATCCTGCGCTTCGATCACGACTTCCCGGGCGCCAAAGTCATTCGGCTCGAGCGCAACTACCGTTCGACCGGGCACATTCTTTCCGCCGCATCGCATCTGATCGCCCACAACAAGGGACGGCTCGGCAAAACGCTGCGCACCGAGGACGCGCCGGGCCACAAGGTGCAGGTGACCTCCTGCTGGGATTCGGAGGAGGAGGCACGCGCCGTGGGCGAGGAGATCGAGCAGCTCCAGCGCGACGACGGCAGCGGCAAGCCGCATTCGCTCGACGAGATCGCGATCCTGGTACGCGCCTCGTTCCAGATGCGCGAGTTCGAGGATCGCTTCGTCACGCTCGGCCTGCCCTACCGGGTTATCGGCGGCCCGCGCTTCTACGAGCGCCAGGAGATCCGCGATGCTCTTGCTTATCTCCGGGTTATTCATTCGCCCGGCGACGATCTTGCCTTCGAGCGCATCATCAACGTGCCCCGGCGCGGCCTGGGCGACGCTACGGTGCAGACCCTGCACGACCATGCCCGCAAGCGCCGCATCGCGCTCACCGCCGCCGCTGCTGGCGTCGTCGAAACCGAGGAGCTCAAGCCGAAGCCGCGCGGGGCGTTGCGCGACCTCCTCGCCGCCTTCGAGCGCTGGCGCGCGCAGCGCGACGCGCTGCCCCATACCGAGCTCGCCCAGATCGTCCTGGATGAGTCCGGCTACACCGAGATGTGGCAGAAGGACCGCAACGCCGACGCGGCAGGCCGTCTGGAGAATCTCAAGGAGCTCGTCCGCTCCATGGAGGAGTTCGAGAACCTCGGCGGCTTTCTCGAGCACATCGCGCTTGTCATGGATACAGACAAGGGTGAAGGCGACGAGGCGGTGTCCATCATGACGCTGCATTCCGCCAAGGGTTTGGAATTCGATACCGTGTTCCTTCCCGGCTGGGAGGAAGGGCTCTTTCCGCACCAGCGCTCATTGGACGACCAGGGGCGCGCCGGTCTCGAGGAGGAACGCCGGCTTGCGCATGTGGGGATCACCCGCGCCCGCCGGCGGGTGAAGATCTATTTCTCTGCCAACCGGCGCATGCACGGGGTGTGGGCATCCAACATCCCCTCGCGCTTTCTGGACGAGCTGCCGGAAGCCGACGTGGAGATTGCGGAATCCAGAGGTGGATTCTCCGGTTACGGCAATGTGGGCGCCTCGCGCTTCGACGAGATGACCCATTTCAACTCGGGTTATTCCACGCCGGGATGGCAACGCGCCCAGCGCAAGAAAAACCGGGGCGGCTTCGATGAGGGTCCAGTGGTCTACGCGTCGGATGCGGACGCGGAGAGGGCTGACGGTGCTGCGCCGTATGCAGCTTGGGCGGCGGAGCTTAAGCAACGTGGCAAGGCCGCGCGCAAGTCGCGCCTGCCGCTCACGCTCGAAGGCGAGCTGGTTGCGAGATCCACCGGAGAGGTTTCCGATTACACCATCGGCGATCGGGTGTTTCATCAGAAATTCGGCAGCGGCAACGTTACCGCCATAGACGGCAACAAGCTCGTGGTGCAGTTCGACCATGCCGGTGAGAAGCGCGTGGTCGATCAGTACGTGCAGCGCGTGTAGATTGGGCTGCGGGTTAAGAGGCGACCACGATAGGCGGAAATTCCCGGAAACCTGCCCCTATTCCTGGGACGAGATCGTTTCCTGCGACTTCTCTCTGTAAGGCGGGTCAGGTTTGACAGGCTTCGCCGTGGCCCGTCCAACGCCCCGCTGGTCATTCGGCCGCTTCGGCATTCACGCGGAAAGGAACAGCCACGACCACAGCGTCTGCGGCATCCTCCAGGAATTGCGGGTCGGAGCGCAGCTCGTCGATAGTGCGCGGCACAGGCAAGACCTTGGACCCGTCGGGATTTTTCCAATCCTCGGCTGCGAACTCCACAACTTCGGCCGCCTGCCGCATTGTCTCATCAATGCTGTCGCCAGCCGTAAATACCCCAGACAAATCAGGAATCGACAGCCCATAGCAGCTGCCGCGGTCCTTGTGGATCAAGGCGATATAGTGCGGCATCCCGGTCAATCCTTCTCCCATCGCGCTTGTCGATAGATGGCCCGCACAGTGCCGTTCGGGAAATCTCGTTTTGGGTGCGGCACGATTACCATCCGACGCAATTCCGGATGCACGAACTTGTGATGGGAGCCACGGACGGAGACAAGCTCGAAACCGTCCAATCGAAGTCGCTGAATTATATGACGGCTGTCGCGGAGCAAGTGAGTGTCTTACAAATTGATCGCCCTCTTTCCGGGAGCGACCTACGCGGCCTGCTCGCCGGACGCGGCGTGGGCGGCGTTGACGGCTTCGACCGAGCGGACCACCGCCGACCAGAGCCGTCCAATCTCAGCGGCGGCGGCCGACTCGGGCTCGACCTCCCAGGCGCTTGCGCCTTCGGCCAGCGTGAGGGCAAAGGCCGCGCGCTGGCTGATCTGGCCAGACCAGACCGGGATTCCATCGCGATCGAGTGCGGCGCGCGCCTGCGCCAGGGCCGGCGCATCCCTTTCCTCGCGGCGCGCCGGGGCCGCGTTGAGCACCACCGCGAAGGGCTTCCCGCGTTCACGCGCCGCCGCAATGGTCTCGCGCACGGAATCGAGATCGAAAATGCCGGGGCGCGCGGGGATGAGCACCAGCGTGGCGACGCGGATCGCCTCCTGCACCACCACCCACGTGGTGGGCGCAGTATCGATGAAAACCCATTCGTAACCTTCCACAGCGGCGTATGCGACCGCGCGCTCGATCCCTCGTGTCGCGCTTTGTAGCGCGGGCCCGCCGTGCCGGCGCAAGGAGTGCCATAGGGTCACTGAGCCCTGGGGATCAGCGTCGATGACCAGGCACCGATAGCCGCTGGCATCGGCACAGGCGGCAAGATGTGCCGTCAAGGTGCTCTTGCCGGCCCCGCCCTTGCGCGACGCGAGCGTGATGACGTTCATGGGGAGCCCCCCGATCAGGATGCTGCGACCCTGCATGGGTATGGTTAACGGAAAGTTAATTACCGCCTCAGCTGGAACGCCATCAGCGCGGCAAGCATCAGGGTGCCCCCCAACGCCTGGACCGGGGTGATCACCTCGCCAAGGAAAGCGGCGCTGCCGATGATCGTGAGCAGCGGCTCGAGGTTCATGAACAACGCGGTGCGAAACGGCCCGATGCGCCCGGTGGAGGCAAATACCCCGAGAATGCCCATCATCACCGCGATGCCGAGCGCGAGCACCGCAACCCATCCCCAGGCGGTGATCGGCGGTTGCCAATCGAGGAGGACGAGCGAGGCGGCGGCGAACAACAGGGTCGACGAAAGCATGGAGTAGAACGTGATGCGGAGCGGGTCCACGCCTTGCAAAGTCGCACGCGTGAGCAGCAGGAGCAGCACCCGGCAGACTGCCGCAGCAAGGGCAGCGACGACCCCGGCAAGCGCGAGCCCCTCGGGATGGGCCCCTAGCATCACGCCCAGGCCGAGGAAGGCGGCAACGGCCGCCAGCGCGCCCTTCCAGCTCAGCGGCTCGAGCCCCGCGGCGGCGGCAGCGATCCCGGTAAGTAACGGGTAGACGAAATAGGTGAGGATCGCGACCGGCACCTCGATGACCTCCACCGCCTTGAAAACGAGGAACACGTTGGCGGCAAACAAGATCCCAAGGCCGAGGGCAATGCGCCGCGCACGCGGCGAGACAGGCGCAGGTTTCTGCGCAAGACGCAGCCACAGGCTGAGGAAGACAAGGCCAATGATGCCGCGCAGCGTGGAGATGGTGAGCGCGTCGCCGCCGGCACGGAAGCACACCCTGATAAGCACGTCCGCGCAGGCAAACGAGGAGGCGCCGAGCAGCGCCGGGGCGATCATGTGGATGGTGTGACGCAGGGGCGAGGGTTGGGTCACGGTGCCGCGTTGCGAGGGCGGTTGGATCAGATTAGCCACCGAGCCGAGCCCGGTGGTAATCCGGCGTCCCTCGGCGGATTACGGCCCTACTTCTTCTCCAGCATCAAGGTGGCCTCCTTGCGGATGACCGGAGTAAGCTTCTCGGCGATCATCGCCAGAAGCCACGGCAGGGTCACTTCGAGCCGCACGTGGTCATCGGCAAAGTCGATGAGCCCCGACGCGCTCTGGCCCAGCGTGCTGATGTTGAAGAGGAGGCGGTCGCCCGTCCAGGTTTCCTCCTGGATATGAAACAGGGTGGAATAGTGCGCGCGCACGGTGGCGAGACCGGACTTGATCCGGCGCTCCGCCTCGGCGCGGCCAAGTTGATGGGGAATGGAGACGACCAGAGGCTTCGACATGAATTCTTCTCTGTTAAGGGGACGCAGCGCTCCGCGAGTGCGCCCCCGCTACGGCGTTTCGCAACGGATATGGGAAGACGTGGGGCGGGATGAAAGCGGATATCGGGTCACTGCCCCGCTCATAGTTGATTCAGCTCAATTCGGGGAGGAACCATGGGGCGTATTTACCGCCTCGACAAGGCACCCGAAACAACATTAAAAACCACCTTGGCAGTGTTCTAAAGAGGGCTTCGGCACGTCCGCAATGAACTACGAACAATATTTCGAGGAGGCGCTTCGCCGGCTAAGAGATGAGCGCCGGTATCGGGTATTTGCCGATCTCGAGCGGCTCGCCGGCCGCTTCCCGCACGCGCTCTGGCATTCGCCGCAAGGGGCCCGCGCGGTGATTGTGTGGTGCTCCAACGACTATCTCGGGATGGCCCAGCACCCGGCGGTGATCGGGGCGATGGTGGCGACTGCAACGCGCATGGGTACCGGCGCAGGCGGCACTCGCAACATCGCCGGTACGCATCATCCCCTGGTCGAGCTCGAGCGTGAGCTCGCCGATCTGCACGGAAAGGAGGCGGCGCTCGTCTTCACCTCGGGCTATGTGTCAAACCAGACAGGAATTGCCACCATTGCCAAGCTGCTGCCGGATTGCCTGATCCTGTCGGACGAGCTGAACCACAATTCCATGATCGAGGGCGTGCGACAGTCCCGCTGCGAGAAACGGATCTTCCGTCACAACGACATAGAGCAGCTCGAGCAACTGTTGCGGGCGGCCGATCCGGATCGTCCCAAGCTCATTGTGTTCGAGACGCTCTACTCCATGGACGGCGACGTGGCCCCGATCAACCGTATTTGCGATCTCGCCGCGCGCTACGGTGCCATGACCTATGCCGACGAGGTGCATGCGGTGGGCATGTACGGGCCCCGCGGCGGCGGCCAGGCCGAGCAGCAAGGTGCCATGGAGCGCCTAGACGTCATCGAAGGAACACTGGCCAAGGCGTTCGGCTGCCTCGGAGGGTACATCACCGCCAGCGCCTCCCTTATCGATGCGGTGCGCAGCTATGCGCCCGGGTTCATATTCACGACTGCGCTGCCGCCCGCGATTTGCGCCGCCGCCGCTGCGGCTATTCGTCACCTCAAAGTGTCCAGCTTCGAGCGCGAGCGCCATCAGGAGCGGGCGGCGCGCGTGAAGGCGGTGCTCACTTCCGCCGGACTCCCGGTCATGGGGAGCGAAACGCATATCGTGCCGGTGCTCGTGGGCGAACCGGAGAAATGCAAACAGGCGACCGATCTCCTGCTCTCCGAGCACGGCATCTATATCCAGCCGATCAACT
>DASXIG010000286.1:0-2553 GCA_036498105.1 Xanthobacteraceae bacterium
ATGAATAGTCATTGTGTCAGCCCTCCCGCGCGGCGCGCTGGATGGCGCTGATGATCCGCAGATACGTCCCGCAACGGCAGATGTTGCCGTCCATGTGGGCCACGATCTCCTCGCGGCTTGGATTCTTGTTGGTCGCCAGCAACTCAGCCGCCTGCATGATCTGCCCGGACTGGCAGTAACCGCATTGCGGTACCTGCTCCGCGATCCAGGCCTTCTGCAGCGGGTGCGTGCCGTCCGACGAAAGCCCTTCAATTGTGGTGACGGATTTCCCTTCGACCAGCGCGAGGGGCATCGCGCAGGAGCGCACGGCCTTCCCGTCAATATGAACGGTGCAGGCGCCGCACGAGGCGATGCCGCAGCCGAATTTTGTACCGGTCATTTGCAGGTGCTCGCGCAGCACCCACAACAGCGGCGTGTTGCCGTCAACCGCGACCTCGCGCCGTTGACCATTGACGTTGAATGCAACCATGGGCGCCTCCCTGGAGCTGTCGTTGCTGGGCGAAGGAATACCACAATTTCGCGCCGTCGTCCCCACCTGACGCGGTGGCGTAGGGCGGGTTAGTCTTACTGAGTCATAGATCGTTAACCAATTGTTATTGGGAATCAAGGAATTGCCGAGACTCACATCAGCGGAGGACTGATATGGGTCTCGACACAATAGCGGAGGGAGTAGATCGCTTCGAGGGCTACCTTAAAGAGCTGACGAGCGTCATCGGGCATGGGGATCGGGCAGCTCCGTTGCGCGGTTATTGTTTGGGGCTTCTGGCCGCGGACGACCGCAAGAGCGTAGAGCCGATGGCGGCGGTGACAGCGCCAGCCAGCGTGTCGGTGCAGCATCAAAAGATGCTGCACTTCGTTGCTAACTCTCCGTGGTCGGACCAGCCGGTCTTGGCGAAAGTGCGCGACATTGTGGTGCCGAAGATCGAGCGGCACGGCCCGATCAAAGTCTGGATCATCGATGATACATCGTTCCCCAAACAAGGCAGTCACTCGGTCGGGGTGGGACATCAGTATTGCGGGCAACTGGGCAAGCAGGCCAACTGCCAAGTCGCAGTGACGCTGTCCATCGCCAATCATGAGGCCAGCCTGCCGATCGCGTATCGGCTGTATCTCCCGAAAGAATGGGCCGAGGACGCGGCGCGCCGCAACAAGGCGCGTGTTCCCGAGGAGATCGAATTCCAGACCAAACCGCAGATCGCGCTCGAGCAGATTCGAAACGCCTCCGCGACCGGTGTACCGCGTGGTGTGCTGCTGATGGACGCAAGCTACGGTTCCAACTCGGCGCTGCGCGCCGGCATCAGCGAACTCGGGCTCTGCTATGCGGCTGGAATCGTTGCAACAATTAAGGTTCAGGCAGTACTGCGTCCTGGCCAGCTAGGGGCCCGGATGAGCGCCAAGAAATTGGCGCGCAGGTTGCCGAAATCGGCTTGGCGGACGATCAGTTGGCGGCAAGGTACCAACACCATTCTGCGCTCGCGTTTTGCTCGCGTACAGGTGCACACGTCACCGATCAGGGGCGCCGCCAAGCGGCCGGAAGAAACGCTGCTCATCGAGTGGCCCGAGGGCGAGACCGGGCCCACGAAGTATTGGTTGTCAACCGTTGACAAGAACATCTCGTTTCGTCGGTTGGTCGATTGCGCCAAAATGCGCTGGCGGGTCGAGCGCGACTACCAGGAGCTCAAACAGGAAGTGGGGCTCGGCCATTACGAGGGGCGCAGCTGGCCGGGCTTCCACCATCACGCCACACTATGCATCGCGGTCTACGGCTTCTTGATCTCCGAACGGGAGATGATTCCCCCCTCAGGACCTGGTTGCTCCATTAGACTCCAAATGCCTGCCCTTCCCCGTGGTTACCGACCCCGCGGCGCCGCCACTGCGGCCGCAACGCCATGTCCCCAATTCGATCGCGACGCTCCATCGCAGAATGGTTCATGCGATCGCGCGGGCCCTACTGCCCCGATGCCCGTGGTGTGCGGGCAGTTTCACACGAAATTCGCACAGAAATCTATGACGCAGTAAGACTAACCCGCCCTACCGGGGACATTTAGACGGAGGAGCGCAATGTTCTACCGAGGCATGGTTGGCGCAATCTCGCTCGCCGCCGGCCTGTGCATGACCGCGTGCGCAGCGTGGGCCTTCGACGACGCGAAATACCCTGATCTGGGCGGGCAGTGGATCGGAGTACGGCCGCCGCAGACCGGGCCGATCCCCGCCGGTCTTGCTCGCGGGCAGCCGTCGTTCGATCCGACCAAGCGCTGGGGTACGACTCAGGACGCGCCGCTCACTCCCGAATACGCCGCGATCTTCGCCGCCAATATCGCCGACCAGCGCGCCGGCGGGCAGGGGACGAACGCTACCTCGACCTGCCTCGCGCCCGGCATGCCGATGGTGATGAATGCCCATTCGCCCATGGAAATCATCGTGCTGCCGGAGACGACCTACATCCTCGTTGACCATATTCGCGAAACCCGACGGCGGATTTTTACCGACGGACGCGCCTGGCCCGAGGAGATCGAGCCGAGCTTCGACGGCTATTCGATCGGCCAGTGGGTC
>DASXIG010000287.1:0-3629 GCA_036498105.1 Xanthobacteraceae bacterium
AGCGTCTTGCTCTGGGGCTGATCGAGGTGCCGTATCGATCGGCCGCGCAAATGGTCCAGGACGTGGCGAGCGGCGTTATTCCAGTGATGATGAGCTCGCCTGCAGCCGCGCGGGCGGTGGTCGACGCGGGCAAGGTGCGACCGCTCGCGGTCACCTCCGACAAGCGCTTTCCCGGCCTGCCCGACTTGCTCTCGCTCGACGAAAGCGTGCCGGGGCTGGTCATGAACGGGTGGTTCGGCGTGGTCGCGCCGGCCGGCACGCCGTCCGATATCATCGCCAAGCTCAACCGCGCTATCGCCGACTATCTGGAAGCTCCGGAGACCCAGCACAAGCTCCTTGCATTGGGGCTTGCGACCGAAGGCGCCGGCACGCCCGAGAGCACCGCCCGCTTCCTTGCGGAGGAGCGGGAGCGCTGGCGCGCACTGGCGAAGGAGCTCGAGGTCGAGCCGCAGTGACGGCGACAAAAATATGGCGCGGCGCTTTTGCAACTTGCGGTCCGTAGACATTGAAACCGGGGTGAGGCATAAACGCATATCCTTCAGGACTGTGTTCGAGCCCGGGCGAAAAATCGCGCCGGGCTTTTTGCAGTGCGCCGCGCCGCACTCCTTGCGGAGGGAACATGTTGCGAAGGGACATGGGCGAAAGTCTCGAACAACTGCGGCAGCGCTTTCGCCGGATGATCGAGCAGGGACGCGCCGATGAGAACGAGGACTGCATCATCTTTCGCTGGCAGTGGCGAATGCGACGGTCGCGACCGCGATTTCCCTGTTCCGTCCCTGTTCCGTCTCCTGTTCGGCCCTGTTATTTTGGCCGCCTTCTCCAGGTTTGACGGGCTTTTTCGCAGGTTTTTGCATCTGCCCCTGTATTTACAGGGATTACAGGGAGGCTGTGTGGAGTGCACCCCTTGTGGAGTGCACCCCTTCGCTGAGACACGATAACGAGGAACTTGCTGCGTTTGCTGTTGCTAATGCGGCTTGTTGATCATGCATTCGCCGCGCGCAAAACGAACCCGAGAACGGAGCGTCCGTCCTCTGTCATCGGTCCTCCGACCTCTCGCAGCGGTAGCCCTGCGTTTGCAGGCGGGAGGTATGGGCCTTCAGCCTGAGCGCGCGCCAGGGCGATAGCCCCAGGGATTCTGTGCCATGCCGGGAAAGACCACGCAGCTCTTTCTGGAAGATTTCAGCACGGGTCAAACATTTCCCGGATCGGTGAGAAAGATCACGGAGGCGGACGTCCTCGGATTCGCGGCGCTCACGGGCGACAAGCACCCGATCCATTACGACGATGAATACGCCAAGAGCACCCGTTTCGGCCGCCCGATCGTCCATGGCCTCCACCTCATGGCGCTCACGGCGCTCGGCGCCGCGCCGTTCTCCGGGCAGCTCGAGGATTCCATGATCGCGCTCCTGGAGCAGCAGGCTTTTTTTCGCAAGCCGGTGTTCAAGGACGACACCGTGCGGTCGCAGTTCGAGATCGCAGGGATCGAGCATCGGCCCGGCAGGGAGTGGGGCACGCTCGAGATGAAGGTCCGGCTCATCAATCAGCGGGATGAAATCGTGCTCGAAGGCCGGCACGTGTACCGGATTCGTTGCAAGGCCGGCAAAACCGCGCAGCCAGGCGCGTGAACGTGCGCAAGCCAACCTATGCGGATGCTGTCCGCGCGTTCGACTGGAGCGCGGTATTTCGCGAGCTGGGTTGGGGCGATCAGGCGCATATCAATCTCGGGCACACCATCATCGATCGGCACGCGAACACTGACGGCGCCGCGCTCCATTGGGTCGGCAAGGATGGATCCCGGGTAACGCTGACGTACCGCGACATTCGCGCGCTGAGCAACAAGGTCGCCAATGTCCTGTGCGGACTCGGCGTGGGGAAGGGCGACCGCGTCGCCGGGATCCTGCCGCGCACCCCGGAAACAATCGCGGTCATGGTCGGGACCTGGAAGGCCGGCGGCGTCTACGTGCCGATCTTCACGGGATTCGGCGCGGAAGCGATCCGCTTCCGCTTGCGGAATTGCGAGGCCAAAGTCGCGTTTACGCATCACGCGTATCGCAGCCGGCTTGGCGAGCCGAGCGAAGCTCCCCTCGTGACCATCGGCGGCGCGGACGGCAATACCCCGCGGCCGGGCGACATCGACTTCCGGCAGGCGATCGGGAGCGCAAACGACAGCTTCGATCCGGTGCCATGCAGCAGGAAGGATCCCGCCGTCATGCTGTACACGTCGGGCTCCACCGGCGAGCCGAAAGGCGTGCCCATCGCCAGCAATTTTCTCGCTGCGATCCGGCCCTACATGCAATTCGGCGTCGACCTCCAGCCTGCCGACATGTTCTGGCCGACCGGGGATCCCGGCTGGGGCTACGGCTTTGTCTGTTACCACGCCGCGCTTTCCATGGGTGTTCCGGTTCTCAGTTACGAGGCCACGCCGACGGCCGAAAGCTTTCTCGCTTTCCTGGACGAGCAGCGCGTAACCAATGTGGCGACGGTCCCGACCTTGCTGCGCGGCGTCATGGCGCTCGCGGCGGACAGGGTTGCTCAATATGATCTGTGCCTGCGCTGTATCAGCAGCTGCGGCGAGCCGCTCAATTCCGAAGTGATCCGGTTCTTTCAGGAGACGCTCGGCATCGTCCCGAGGGATCATTTCGGCTCGAGCGAGAACGGGCTTCCGCTCGGCAATTTCAATGCGCTCGAGGCCGAGGTGAAGCCCGGCTCCATGGGGTTGCCCATGCCCGGCTTCGAGATGTCCGTGATCGATGCGGACGGCCGCGAGCTGCCGCCCGGCGCGGTGGGCCATCTGGCGCAGCGCCCGAGCGAGCACGGCTATTACGCGCTCGGCTACTGGAAGGACCCGGAGCGCACGCGCGAGCTGTTTCGGCACGGATGGATCACGGCGGGCGATCTCGCGCGCCGCGACGAGGCCGGATACTTCTGGTTCGAGGGCCGCGCCGACGATGTGATTAAGAGCTCGGCATACCGCATCGGCCCATTCGAGGTCGAAAGCGCAATCCTGCATCATCCCGCGATCGCCGAAGCCGCTGTCGTCGGCAAGCCCGATGCGCTCAAGGGACACATCGTCAAGGCCTATGTGACGCTTCGGCCGAACCACGCGCCCGGTCCTCGCCTGGTCCAGGAGATTCAGGACATCGCACGGCGCCTCGTAGGCGATCACGCCTATCCGCGCGAAGTCGATGTGATCGACAGCTTGCCCAAGACCGAATCCGGCAAGATCCAGCGCTTCAAATTGCGCGCGCTCGCAGAAGCTTCGTAGGGGCGAGGCATGCCTCGCCCCTCTTCGACATGCGTGGTGCTGCACGAGGGCGACGCATGCATCGCCCCTACGGCCCGGTTGATTATTTGACCGCGCCGCCCGTGATGCCGCTGATGAACCGGTTGTGGCTGGCCGCCCCAGTTGCGTTCCGGCCGATTCGGGCCAAGGATGTGCCGGCGAGAGCGACCGCGCAGTGCGCACCTGTTTGGCGCCGACCGTAAACGGCCGGCCACCGACAAGATCAGCGGGAGGAATAAGGAAATGGCTACGAATGGCACGCCCGCAGGGTGTCTGGCCGGCGTCCGTGTTCTGGATCTGACTCAATTCGAGGCCGGCCCGTCCTGCACCGAGGCGCTTGCTTGGC
>DASXIG010000288.1:0-6410 GCA_036498105.1 Xanthobacteraceae bacterium
CCTGATCACGTCGCGCAGCGCCTCGATGCGGTCGCGCTCGGCCGCCAAAGCAGGATCTCTCGCAAGCTGCCGCTCGACCTCCAGCGCGTGGGCTGGGTCGAGCTCGCCGTCCACATAGGCGTGAACGAGCAGCCTCGGGTCGTTCTCCACGGACTCACTCATGTCTTCCCCGCCCCCTGGTCCGCAAAGCTCGCCATCACGCGACTGCGCGCCCGCGCCAGCCGCGACATCACAGTTCCGATCGGGGCCTTGATCACCAGCGCGATCTCCCGGTAGTCAAGGCCTTGCACATCCCGGAGCACGAGCGCCTCCCGGAACGGCAGCGGGAGCTGCGCAATGGCCGTTTCGAGCCGGTGCGCATCGACTTTGGCGATCAACGCGGCCTCCGGTGTCTCAGCTCTTTCCATTGGCGATCCGCGGTCCAATTCCTTTCTTTCCACTTCCTCAAGATCATCCACTCCGACCATCGCCGCCGAGCGATTCTTGCTCAGCCAGGTAAACGCCGCGTGGCGCGTGATGGTCAGCAGCCATGCCCGCGCATTGCCGCCGGCAAACCCGTCGATGCCGCGGAACGCTCGCAGGCATGCCTCCTGCACGACATCATCGGCATCGGTCGCATTGCCGGTGAGCCAGCGCGCAAGGGCATAAGCATCGCTGAGGTGAGGCAGCACCACCCGGCGAAAACGCGCCTGATCGTCCTCGTTGCGTGCCACGCTACCTCTGGCTCGACGCCTGCCGCTGCGCGACCATCCTACCATAGACCGGCAGACCAGCCGTTTTATTCCCGGCCTTACTCCGCCGCCTGCAGGCCGGCATCGATGAAGCCGCCGGACTGGTGCCGCCAGAGCGCGGCGTAATGACCGCCCCGGCGCAGCAAATCCCCGTGCGTGCCCTGCTCGACAATGCGGCCCTGATCGAGAACGATCAGGCGGTCCATGCGCGCGATGGTGGAGAGCCGGTGCGCTATGGCGATGACGGTCTTGCCCGCCATCAGGGTCTCCAGGCTGGACTGGATGGCGGCCTCGACCTCGCTGTCGAGCGCGGACGTCGCCTCGTCGAGCACCAGGATCGGTGCATCCTTGAGGATGACGCGCGCGATGGCGATGCGCTGGCGCTGTCCGCCGGAGAGCTTGACGCCGCGCTCGCCGACTTGCGAGTCGTAGCCGCGCCGCTTCTTCCAGTCCTCAAGCTCGTGGATGAACTCGTCGGCGTGCGCGAGCTTGGCCGCGCGAATGACCTCCGCCTCGCTCGCGCGCGGGCGGCCGTATCGAATGTTGTCCCGGATGGACCGGTGCAGCAGCGAAGTATCCTGCGTCACCACGGAGATCTGCGCGCGCAGGCTTTCCTGCGTGACGGACGCGATATCCTGCCCGTCGATCAGGATGCGGCCGCTTTCCAGATCGAAGAACCGCAGCAGCAGATTGACCAGCGTCGATTTGCCGGCGCCGGAGCGTCCGATCAGTCCGATCTTCTCGCCCGACTGGACCGTGAGCGTGAGGCCTTCGATCACCCCTGATTCGCGGCCATAACCGAAATAAACATCCTCAAAACGGATTTCGCCGCGGGTGACCTTGAGCGCGGCGGCATCGGGCGGGTCAGTCAGGCCGATCGGCCGGGCAATGGTCATCATGCCCTCCTGGATCACGCCGACATTTTCGAAGATGGTCGTAACCTGCTGGGCGACCCAACCCGCGATGTTGACGATCTGCCAGGCAAGCGGCACGGCCATCGCCACGGTGCCGACCTCGACCTTCCCGCGCGTCCATAGGACGAGCGCCATGGCGGCGGTGCCGGTCACCATCAGCGCATTCAGCGTGGAGAGGCAGAAGCTGAACAAGGTGTTGAGCCGCAGCGAGCGGTAGAACAGCCCGGTATGATGATCGATGGCATCGCGCACATAGGCGTCTTCCTCGCGTGCGCGCGCAAACAGCTTGACCGTGAGGATATTGGTGTAGCTGTCGACGATGCGCCCGGTGAGCATGGAGCGCCCTTCGGAGACTTCCTTGGAGCGATCGCGCATGCGCGGCACCAGGATGCGCAGCAGGAGCAGATAGCCGCCAAACCATAGCGTGACCGGCAGCGCCAGCACCGGGTCGGCGGATGCGAGCAGAATGAGCGCGGCGGTGCCGTAGACCACGACGTACCAGACGCTGGTCAGGAGCGCGACCAGCGTCTCGCGGATGGCGGGCCCTGTCTGCATCACCCGATTGGCAATGCGGCCGGCAAAGTCGTTCTGAAAGAACGCCCAGGATTGCCGCACCACGTACCAGTGGTTCTGCCAGCGGATGCGGTTGGAGACATTGGCCGAGATCGCCTGGTTCGCAATCAGGTTCTGGGTCGCCAGTGCAATCGGCCGCGCGATGAGCAGCACCACAGCCATGCCCAGGAGATGCGGCCAGAACCTCGCGAACAGCTCTTCCGGCGGGTTCGACGTGATCAGGGTGACGATGCGGCCCATGAACACCGGAATGGTGGAATCGAGCAGCGCGACCACCAACCCGGCAGCAAACAAGGCAGCGAACAGGCCTTTGGCCTGCCGGGCAAAATGCCAGAAAAACGCCACGAAATCGGGCGGTGGCTCCGCCCGTTCGGGGATGGCGGTCGGCTTCAGCAGCCGCTCGAATAGCGCAAACATCGCACCAGCTCGCAATGGGTCGCCACCGCCGACGGCGCTTGGCGCCGAGCGATGCGGCCTTTTCGTGTCTACAGGATCAAGGCGCCGGGTAGAGGAGGTTCGTGTCGAGAGTGTGACACTGTACGTTGCTGTCTCGGATTTTCGACGTGACAAAGCAGCAACAGGAAAGATCTCCTGCAATCCGACCGGCTTGCCAAGGGACCCAACCTCATCAATTCTGGAAAGACAGGTCGAGGGTGCTGTGAGGCCAGTATGTGGGGGCGTCTGGTCGCGGGCGCAATGCTAGCGGGCTTCATGGGCGCAAAGGCGGCAGATGCCGCCGATGCAGCGCCTCCGATGCGCAAGTCTCCCACGCCCATTGCCGCCTACGACTGGACCGGCATCTATATCGGCACCCACATCGGGGCCGGCGTTTCGTACCGCGATTGGACGCTGATCGACGGGCGCATATCGGAAGCCGGCGATGCCCTGCTTTTGGGTGGACAGCTCGGCGTCAACTATCAGATCGGCAAGTGGGTACTGGGCGCGGAGGCCGACGCTTCCTGGGGCAACCTGAAGAACGAGAGCCTGTGCCCGGACGGAAACAACACCTGCTGGACCCGGGAGAACTGGCTGGCGACGGTGACCGGGCGGCTCGGCTACGCCTTCGACCCGGCGCTGTTTTACGTCAAGGGCGGGGCGGCGTTTGCGCGCGCAGAATATTTCAAGACGGCTCAGATCCCGTCCGCCTTGGACGAGAGCGCGGCTGCGCGGAGAGCTGGCTGGACCGCCGGCGCCGGCATGGAATACGCGCTGCGGCGAAGCTGGACGCTCAAGCTCGAGTACGACTATCTGGAATTCGGCTCACGCTCGCTGATGCTCAGCAACATCGCGACCGGCGCGCCCGCGGAGAGCCTCGTGCTGCGGGAGAAGGCGCACGAAGTCAAACTCGGGCTCAATTATCTCTTCAACACCAACAATTGGGCGGCGGCCGTCCCGCAGAACAGCAGATCAAGCGAGCCTGAGCCGAAACGCCTCGGGCTGGCGGCACCACTCGATGCCCCGCCGTTCCCCTCGGGGGATTGGCCGCTGGGGGGAAGCCAGCTCATCGGAGTGCCGGACACCTCGGTGGGACCCCTGATGAAGTGGCTCTATGACGGTCCTAACGGCCAGGCCTGGAAGGACAGCAGGATCAAGATCTACGGCTGGGGCGAAGTGGGCGGCAACGCCAGCACCTCCAACCTGTCGCTCGCGCCCGCGGGCTATCCCACGCGGCCGGACCGGGTGGAGCTCGATCAGCTGGTTTTCCGCATCGAGCGGCTGCCGGACACCGTCCAGAGGGATCACGTCGATTGGGGCTTCAACGTCACCAACATCTACGGTGTCGATTACCGCTACACCATCATGAAGGGCATCTTCAGCGATCAGCTGCTGAACAAAAACCGCACCTATGGCTATGACATGCCAACCTTCTATGGCGAGCTCTATTTTCCCCAGATCGCGCAAGGGATGAACGTGAGAGTGGGACGATTTCTTTCGGTTCCCGACATCGAGTCGCAGATGGCGCCCGGCAATTACCTGTACACTCACTCGCTGCTCTACATCTTCGACCCGTTCACCCAGATGGGCGTGGTGAACACGATCAAGCTCAACGATCAATGGCTGGTGCAGTTCGGCGCCCATGCCGGCAACGACGTTGCCGCGTGGGAAAGGGCCGACGCCAAGCTCACGCCGATGGCATGCATTCGCTGGACTTCCCGCGACAACACCGACTCCATCTATCCCTGCGTCAATTCCATCAACAACGGAAAATACGCCTACGACAATATCCAGATGTATGTGGCCACGTGGAGCCACAAATTCAGCGCTGCGTGGAATATGCAGACCGAGGCGTACTACACCTACCAGCGCGACGTGCCGAGCATCTTCGGGCCGCTGCCGATCGAGCCGAATACGAACGGAGCGGCCTGCCCATTCCCGCAGGCCAGCTGTTTTGCGCCGGCATGGGCGATCGTGAACTTTCAGAATTTCAAGATCTCAAAGGCCGATTTCCTCGTGATGCGCAACGAGTATTTCGACGATACCCGGGGCCAGCGCACCGGAACGCAGACAAAATACAGCACGCACAGCGTCGGCTGGGGACACTGGTTCAATGTCTGGGGCGAGAACACCGGCCTGGTCCGCCCGGAGCTGCGCTACGAGCACTCGTACAATGCGCCGGCCTATAATTACGGCACGAAGAAGAACCAGCTGACCCTCGCGGCCGACGTTATCCTGTTCTATTAGTTAGGACTTCTTCGTCAGAATCTTCGCGATGATCGCCTCGCTGCTGCGAACACGCCGGTCAAAGTAGCGTCGCGGCGGCGATCCAGGCGGTCACGGCCCGCAAGGCAGCGCTGTGGCCTTCGCTCGCGACATGCTTGTCGTAGATCGCGAGCTGCGCGTCGGCGGATGTGCCGTACCCTGCAATCACGCGGCAGCGCTCGATCTCGGCCGTGCATCCCAGCGCGGCGGCATCCGCAGCAGTGTCCCGGATGACGGTCTCCAGCATGTCTGTCATCATCACTGCGCCGGTCGAGGCGACGAATGTGGCGTGCACGCCGTAGCGCTGCGCCTGCCACTTGTTCTCGATCACGAGCGCGCGCTGCACGCTATCCAGATCGGCGTTACGCCCGCGATCGAGATAGAGGTGCCGGACGATCGTGCGGTAGAGGGCCGCGATCGCCACCGAGTCCTCGACGAGAGTGCAGCAGTCGGGCGCTCGCAGCTCGAGCGTCGGCTTGTCGAAGGACGGCCGAATTGCCCACCAGATGTAGCTCGAATCCTTGATCAAGCCGGCGCGCACCAGCGCGTCTACATAAGCATCGAACTCCTCCCGGCTGCGGAACAGCTCCGGCACGCCCGTGCGTGGCAGCTCGTCGTAGGCCGCGAGGCGATAGCCTTTGAGGCCTGTGCGTCGCGACTGCCAGAACGGCGAAGACGTGGACAGGGCCAGCAGCAGCGGAAGATACGGCAGCATCCGGCACATGATATCCACCCGCTGGTCCGGATCGGGCAACTCCACATGGACGTGCAGCCCGCACAGCAGATCGCGCTGGCCGATCATCTGCAGATCGTCCATGACCTTGTCGTAGCGTTCCTTCGGCGTCTGCTGGGCGGTCCGCCAGAGTCCCGTCGGATGTGTTCCGGCGGCGAGAATCGCGAGACCATGCTGGGCGGCTATGGCAGAAACGATTTGCCGGAGCTCGCGTATTTCAGCCGACCCATCGGCCATATTCTCGCGCGGCGACGACTTCGCCTCGATCTGCGGCTGGAGAAATTCACGTGAGATGCGCCCGCGCGTTGCCGTGCTGGCCGCTTCAAAAAAATCCGCTGAAACATCGGTAACCATGCGCTTTGTCTGCGCGTCAACCAGGAAATACTCCTCTTCGATCCCGAACGGGAACGTAGCTCCCATTGCGTTCGTGCTCCAGGCGACAGACCGAGCCACGTTGATGCCCGCAACCGTCTCGCACTTGCGGTCAACTTCACAATCGAATCGAGCAGTCCAGGGAAGCGGCTAGACAACGCCGCATCGAACTCCAGGTTCCAAGCGGATTGTTTTGCAATTGCAGGGGCATGCGCGGTGCGCTCAATGCGACATCAGCACGGGCAGCGTCATGGAAGCAAGAATACCGCGCGTGACCCCGCCGAGAATGAACTCGCGCAGGCGAGAATGGCCGTAGCCGCCCATGACCAGAAAATCGGCTGCGCTGTCCGCGGCATAGGACAAGATCACGTTGTCAATACCGATATC
>DASXIG010000289.1:0-4605 GCA_036498105.1 Xanthobacteraceae bacterium
TACTCCGCGACTTTCCGCTTGCGCCACCCGGCGAGCCCGCCTCGGGCGCTCGGCCGGCTCACAGCAACACCGCTGTTCAGCCGCACCAGCTCGTGCGCCAAGACGACGCTCAGGGCTTCTGCATATCCCCGGCGTGCTCGGTCCGGGTTTTCTGCCGCGCGCTTGAGCTTCTGCAATGTTTCCCACAACTCCTGGTCAAAGAAGAAAGGTCGGGGCTTGAACTCGGTCTCGGCGAAATGCAAGTCTGGATCCAGCGGCAGTCGATGCGGCTCGATGTAGAAATAGGTAGCGCGCATGAGCGTGCGCGGCAGCTGCCAGCCGTAGAACTTGTGGCCCGCCGGAACAAAGGTCAGCTTGCGATTGAGCACGTGCAAGCTCGATGGCGGCAGGCCTTCGATCAGGGTTTCGCCTTCATCGCGCTCCTGGCGCTCGGACATGACCAGCAGGTGACAGGGAGCCTTGTAGTGATATTCGAATTGCTGCTGACGGACGAGCTGGATTGTATCCGACTTGACGCCGTTCCAGCTGACGATTTTGCGGCGCACGATGTTCGAAGGTGAGATGCACACGCCGGCGCAGACCGAACAGTGATCAGGTTCTCCCATGAGGGTCTCCTCGCCAAATTGGGATGACCTCCGTTGGGAGCGTTTTCTCCTATTTTCTGTGTGCGAGATATGAGTCGGGCGTGGCCGCGCAATGGCCGATAGCTTCACTTTATCTTGTCGAGGAAGTGAAGAAACGATTTTGCCTCGCGCTGCCGAAACATCCCGCCCGACTCAGTTGTCGGCGCGGTCGCTCTGTTGCGCCTGATCCGGCGGCCTGTTTGTTACATATGGCCGGTCAGGGCCAGCACGATGATAATCAGAAGAATAAGGCCGAGGCCGCCGCCCGGGCCGTATCCCCAGCTTCGGCTGTATCCCCAGGTCGGCAGAGCGCCGATCAGTGCGAGTATCAGCACGATAATCAGAATGGTCGTGAGCATCGGGTCTCCTCCTTGCGATGCTTTCGCGGGAACAACGCCGAACGGTGCGGCAGGTTCCAGCTGCCGGCGTAGCTGCGTGCGTGCTCAAATACAAAAGGCGCCTCCGCCGCGCTGCAGCATCATGCGTTGAATTCAAATTTCGCTCTCGACAGCGCGGCGATCTCGCAAGTCAATGTCGGTATGAATGCGTGGCTCTTATCGATGCTGATAGGAGATATGGTTAACTTCCGAAGTCGTGTGAGAGTGGTGCCGCAATGTATCACGAGCCTCGGAAGCGGGGCACCAGCGTGAACACCGCTGCTCCCGTCGCAACTCCGAAGAACAGCATGAGCATGATCAAGGGCATTGCGCTGGAAGCCCCCGCAGCCATGTAACCCGAAACCTGCGCGGCGGCGGCCCCGATCGCCATCTGGATGAATCCGGTCATGCCCGAGGCGGTGCCGGCGACCTGCGGGCGAATGCTGACCGCGCCGGCTACAGCGGTGGGCAGCAGCAAACCATTGCCAACGCCGATAACGATCTGAGGAAGAAACATTGTTGCCATGTCCCATCCCGGAAATGCAAGATAGGCCGCCGCGTTGATCAGACACCCGATGACGGTGAGCGCAATTCCCCACCAGATCAAAACATCGATCCCGAACCGGATCGTCAGCCGCGACACGGCAAAATTGCCGGACATGAATCCGAGCGACGGAAGCAGGAACCAGGCGCCGTATTCGGCCGAGCTGTGACCCAGCGTGGTCACCGCGAGGTGCGGCGCGCCGCCGAGGAAACTGAAGAAGGGTGCAGAACCAAAGCCGGCGCAAAGCGCATAGCCGAAGAAGCGCGGGCTTGCCGTGAGCGCGCCCAGGTCGGAGCGGAAGCGAACGCGCCCGTTGTGCGCATCGATTTTTGCGCGCGTCTCGGGCAGTCCGATTACCGCCCACAGAAAGACCCCCCCTGCCAAGGCTGCGGAGAAGACGAAGATGGCCTCCCAGCCGAACAGGGTGTCGAGGATGCCTCCGATCAGCGGCGCCAGCATGGGCATGAGCACAACAACCGAGGTAACGAGGCCGATCATGGACGCGGCGCGTTCGCGTTCGTAGAGATCCCGTATGATCGCGCGGCCGATGGTCTGTCCCGTGGAGGCCCCGAGCGATTGCGTCACGCGCCAGGCCACGAGGCTCGCAATCGTGCCGGCGAAGATGGCGAAAGTGCTGGCAATGCTGGCGAGCGCAAGCCCGGTGAGCACCACGGGCCGCCGCCCGAAGCGATCCGATAAGGGGCCGAAAAACAGCTGCGCTACTGCAAGCCCCATCAGATAGAGCGACACCGTGAGCTGCACGTTGCTCGGCTCAGTCGCGAATCTCTGAACCATGCTGGGAATTGCGGGCACCAGGATGTTGAGCGAGAGCGAGCTCACGCCGGTCATGGCGACGAGCAGGGCGAGCAGCCGCAGCGGCGTGCGCCGGGGGCATCTCATTCAGTCGAGCGGGCGGGTTGCCGCCGCAAGCCAGGCGGCCGTGCGCGCGTCCAGGACTGGCGACAGAGCCTCCACCACACGCGCATGATAGCGGTCGAGCCACGCGCGTTCCTCGGCATCGAGCATCGCGCGGACAACCAGCCGGCGGTCGATGGGCACGAGCGTGAGCGGCTCGAAAGCATTGAGCGGCTTCTCTGCGTCCGCGATCGCGGGCGCCTCGATAACGAGCTCCAGATTTTCGATCCGGATCCCGTAGGCACCATCTTTGTAATAGCCGGGCTCGTTCGAAAGAATCATGCCGCGCTCGATTGGTGCGGTGCCGAGCTTGGAGAGGCGGGCAGGGCCCTCGTGCACGGACAGGTAGGAGCCCACGCCATGCCCCGTGCCGTGGTCGAAGTCGAGGCCCGCCCGCCAGAGATACTGGCGCGCAAAGGAATCGAGCTGGGCGCCGGTGGTACCTTTTGGAAACACCGCGCGCGCTATGGCAATGTGGCCCTTGAGCACCCGTGTGAAGCGGTCGCGCATTTCCGCAGTTGGCTCTCCTACCGCTACCGTGCGGGTGATGTCGGTGGTGCCGTCCTCGTATTGCCCGCCGGAGTCGATCAGGAACAGGTCGCCGGGTGCAATCACCCGATTGGTTCTCGTCGTGACGCGGTAATGCACGATGGCGCCGTCGGGACCGGCCCCCGCGATGGTGGGGAAGGATATGTCCTTGAGAGCGCCGGTGTCGCGCCGAAAGCTCTCGAGCGCCGCGACGGCATCGATCTCGGTGAGCTTTCCGCTGCCGGCCTCGCCCTCGAACCAGAACAGGAAACGCACCACCGCGGCGCCGTCGCGGGCATGCGCCGCGCGGGCGCCGGCGATCTCCACGTCATTCTTGACCGCCTTCATCAGCGCGATGGGATCGCTTCCGGGCACGACAGTACCCCCGCTGAGCTTGATGCAGCGCGCGAGCGCGTCGGCCGCGGTTGCCCGATCGATGCGCACGGTCCGATGCTGTTGACCGAGAGCGCTCACCGCCGCTTCGAAATCGCTCGGCTCGCGCACGTCCACGATCGACTGAAGCCCGGCGCGGACCTCGTTCGAAAGCTTGCGACCGTCGATGTAGAGCGAAGGCCGCCCCTCCCTCGGAACGATCGCAAATGAGAGCGGCAGAGGGGTGTGGGGCACATCGGCGCCGCGGATGTTGAACGTCCAGGCGACGGCATGAGGATCGGAAACGACGAGGGCATCGGCACGCAAGGTGGCGAGCTCGGCAACAATGCGTGATCGCTTCTGCTCGGCCGGCTCTCCCGCAAATCGCAGGTCATGCAGCGACACCGCGCCGAGCGGCGGCGGCGGGCGATCGGTCCAGATCTCGTCGATCGGGTTGGAGTCCACGGGGACGAGGGCGGCGCCGGCTGTTGCGCAGGCCTTCCTGAGCCGCTCGGCACCCTCGACCGTATGCAGCCAGGGATCGTAGCCCAGCCGATCGGTGCCGGAGAGGTTCTGCTCGATCCATTTGTCGGGCGGGTTCTCGACGAGGTGCTCGATGGCGTAAAAAGAAGTATCCGCCTGTTGGCGAGCCTGGAGCGTGTAGCGCCCATCCACGAACAGCGCTGCGCGTTCGATGAGCACGATGGCGGTGCCGCTCGACCCGGTGAAGCCGGTCAGCCACGCAAGCCGCTCCTCGCAAGCCGGCACATACTCATTCTGGTGGCGGTCCGCGCGCGGCACGATGAAGCCGGTCAGCTCGCGGCGGGCGAGCTCCGTACGCAGCGCTTTTAAACGCGGCGCGGGCGCGGCGGAGTCCGCCGTATCCTCGAAGGACTGAAAACGGGCCTCGAACATCGGGCTCAATCTACGGACTGGCCATCGGGCCGACAATGCACGAGGAGGCTGGCTCTGGTTCGCAGGCAGGGCGCCAGCCTTCGTGTCTCCTCTCCAAAGGGACGGACCACGACGGACGACCGAGGATGACCTTCCGCTCTCGGGTTCGTTCTGCGCGCGGCGAAGATCGGATAAAATGCAGGATCGCTTGCAGGCAGGCGCGGAACTGCAACCATAACGGGAGGGCTCATTGCTAACAACAATGAATCTGCAATCGATTCGCCGCCTTGCGGTTGAGTGCGTGCGTGGACATCGTCCGATCGCCAGAGGAACTGAGGATTGAGGGCTGCCC